>JBGPMZ010000226.1:0-5284 GCA_041487255.1 Binataceae bacterium (SeqCode)
CCTCGAAGGCGGGAAAAACTACGCGAACTTTGGGACTGCCATCCCGAAGCGTAGCCAGGTAAGCACGATTGGATTTCTTCGCCGCGGCGTGCACTCGATCCCAGAATCCGCTTTCATCTTTCAAATCCCGGCAACCTCCGCTTCAGCTCTCCAACGACCGACTTTTCAGGCGGTGGCGGGTTGGGGTTTCGCCTTAGGCTTCCGGGTCGCGGCGCGAGCAGGAACTGTGGTCGGATGCGTGAAGAGCATCGCGATTCCATAGCAGACGATCGCCACTAGCGAGAATCTGATCCACACCGCCCATCCGTATTTCACGGCGACAATCAGCATCAGCGGCACCGAGATCGCGCCCCATGCACGCGTCGCCAATCCATAGAACGCCCATCCGGTGGCTTGGAGAGCAGGCGAGATCTCCTCGAGCGCTTCGGAATACTGCGCCGCCCACGGCACCGTATAGATCGCGAGGCAGCATCCGAGCGTCGTTGCGACGATAGTCATCGTGCTGCGCGGCAACGCCTCGCCGAAAGTTGGAATCCACCACACCAGCAGCGCTGAGGTCAGGATCGCACCGAGAATCGAGATTGGCTTGCGCAGCTGCAACTTGTCCGAAATGAGACCGACCACGATCAGCGCGGCGATGTTGCCGAGCCAGAATTTCGCGTTCATCGCGGCCGCATCGCCGGGCGAGTAGTGGAATGACTCGGTGAACATCAACGGCCCGAAGGCCTGGATCGCGATGTAGAGCCCGAGGCTTATGGTGAACGGCACTACCATCAGCCACGGCTCCGAGTGCTTCAGCAGCGACGCGAACGCCTCGCGCGCACTGGCGGGAAGTTCCGCGGCGGTCGCGACTTTGCCGCCCGCAGCTTCCACCTCCGCCATCTCGCTTTGATAGATGCGCATCCTCAACTCGGGGCTCAGATCTTTCAGGAAGGCGAGAATGGGAACGTACATCGCGATAGCGAGGAAGCCCATGATCCACATCTGCGATTGCCAGGTGTGATAAATCGGCAGCGTTTTGCCCGCGATATAGTTGGCGACAAAGTTCGAGCCAACCGGCCCGATGGTCAGCAATCCGAATGCGAGCGCGCGCGAAAGACGCGGCGACATATCGCGCACCAGCGCCGCACCCGCGCCCGCCATCATGCCCGCGACCACTCCCATCGTGACGCGCACCAGAATGAACGATTTGATTCCCACGATCAGGAGGTTCGCGAACACTCCCACCGTGATGAGGGCGAGGCATACATCGATGATGACCACGCGCCCGTAGCGATCGGCGAGTGGGCCGCCGAAGAAAGCTGAAACCGCGGAAATCACCGTCGCTGCAGCGACGAAGTATCCGTAGCCGAGCTTGCTCATATGCAAGTACGGCAGCAGCAGCGAGAGTATGGGCGCAAGCTGGAATTCGTATGAGATCAGGACCACGGCGAGCACGGTGAGCAGGAGCAGGGTCCATCGATACTCGCCGGTCGGGTACTCGGTGAGCGTTCGTTTCCGTTTGAAGGCTTCGAGAAGACCGCCGCTGGCGTTAACTCCGAGCGGATGTTCGGCCCCACTTTGACTTTGCTCACTCATGCGACTGCCCCGCGTCCTGACGATTCATCATCTATAGCCGAACGGTTCGCGGTTACAACACGAAAATTTCTAACCCGCTGGCGCGCGCGCATAGCTCATTGCTAATAAGCGATAGGCGAAAAATCGGTCGCGAGGAGTTGGCGAGGGTTTGGATGGAAATCAAGAGTCCGTCGGTCGGGAAGGTGCTGAGTTTATCGATCGAGGCTGGCGCGCAAGTCGCGCGCGGCACCGAGGTCATGGTGATCGAATCGATGAAGGTGGAAATCCCGATCAAATCGAATGCGGCGGGACGGCTCAAGGAGTTCCGCGTGAAGCCGGGCGACCAGATTCAGCGCAACGCGGTCCTGGCGATAGTGGAGACCTAACCCCCGACCCCTTCCCGACCTCACCCCGGCGCGGACGCCGCACCCTCTCCATAAATGGAGAGGGACAAAAGGAACGCGGACAGCTTTGTAGGGAAGGGGGAAGAAAGTTCAGGCCCGCACGTACTCCTGGAAGTTTCCGCCGAAGAAGCGCTCGCGGGTCGCCTCCGGATGCGGCGCGAGGCTGGCCTCGAAGCGGCCGATCGGATCGCGTCCGCCCTCGGCATGCGGATAGTCGGTCGAGAACATGTACAGCCGGTCATCGGAGAAACGAATCAGCTCGCCGACGTCCTCGAAAGGGTAGGGCGTGAAGCGCAACTGCTCGTCCATCTGCGCTGACGGACGCCGGCTCATCTCGCGCAGATGCGGCTCCGGTTTCGCCCACACCTCGACGATATGGTCGAGACGCCGCCGCATCGAGGGAACCCATCCGGCGCCGAGTTCGATGCATGCGCCGCGCAACTCGCGATACCGCTCCAGCACGCCATCGAGGATCAGCACCGAGAGATAGCGTTCCGCCGAATGGAAAATCGAGGTCATGTCCTTCGAGCCGACGACCTCGGCGCCGCCGCGTGCGGTCTTGTGCTCGGGATGGCCATCGTTCATCCATTCAGGATCGATCGACAGCTTGCTGCTGCCGACATGGATGACGAAGGTGCCGTGGGCCTCGGCCAGCCGTGCCCAAATCGGATCATGCGCTGGATGCCCCGGCGACCGGCCGCTCGAATCAGTGGGTATCATGAACAGCCGCAGACCCTCCGAAAGCGCGCGCTCGAGTTCTGCCACCGAACGTTCGGGATCGTCGAACACCACCAGGCCGACGCCGACCAGCCGCGGGTCGTCGTCGACGAATGATTTCATCGCGCGATTGAATGCGCGCACGCCGCCATAGCGAACGTCCAGGTCCTTGCATCCGAACACCACGCCCGACGAGAACGACGAGAAAATGACCTGGCGCCGAAGCCCGAGCATATCGAGAACCGCGCCACGCTCCGCGCAGTTGAATGCGCCGAGGGCCTCGTACCACTTGGGTCCGCGCAGGATGCGATCGCCGAGCGTCTTCAGCTCGGCAACCTTTTCCGCCGAATGCCCGCGCCTACCGCCGGTAGGAAGTCCCACCAAGCTGGAGTCGAGGCGGCCGACCGGTAAAATCGAGGGCAATTGATCGCGAATCGACGGGTCGGCAAACGCGGTCAGAAAATCCGGCAATTCCATGATGTGGCTATCGGCGTCGTACAAAGCGCGAGGCGTCATGATTTTCTTTCTAACGCCCGCAGAGCAGCCGGACAAGCCGAACCGCCGGTTGCGAGAATCGACTGGCGTGTGAATACTCGTCGAATGTCCTCATCCACAGCGCCAAAGATCGACTTGGTCAGCGCCGCGTCATTCGCGAATGGCCAGCCGCATGAGCAATTCCGCTGGCTGCGCGAGCATGACCCGGTGCATAGGCATGAACAGAAAAACGCGCGCGGATTCTGGGCCACTACCCGCTATCAGGATGTATGGGCGATCGGGCGCGACCCGAAGACCTACTCCTCACATGCCGGCGGCATCATGCTGGACGATCCCGACGAATTCTCACTCCAGCAATCGCGCAGCATGATGCTGCATATGGACCCGCCAGACCACACCCGGTACCGCACCCTGGTGAGCAAGGAGTTCATCCCGCGCAGCGCGAATGCGCTCAAGCCACGCATCCAGGAGTTGGCGAAGAAAATTATCGACGATGTCATCGAGCGCGGCGAATGCGACCTGATGCCCGATATCGCGGGGGTGCTGCCCTCATATGTAATCGCGGAACTGATGGGCATCCCGCTGGAAGATGGCCGTCGGCTGTATGCGCTGACCGAGAAAATGCATTCCGCGCACGAGGCGGTGAATGATCAGGAGCGCGCGGCGGCCGGGATGGAGATGCTGAGCTACGCGCTCAACCTCGCCGAGGAGAAACGCAAGCATCCGGGTAACGACATCGCCACCAAGCTGCTCAACGCCGAGATCGACGGCGACCGCCTGACCCAGCCGGAGTACAGTTTCTTTTTTCTGTTGCTGATCAACGCGGGTGGCGATACGACGCGCAATCTGCTCGGCGGTGGGATGCTCGCGCTGTTCAACAATCCTGATCAGCGCCGTCGCCTGCAGAGCAACCTCGACGCGCTGCTCCCCACCGCGGTCGAGGAGATGCTGCGCTATGTGAGTCCGGTCGTTTATATGCGCCGCACCGCGACCTGCGATGCCGAACTTGGTGGAAAGAAAATCCACGCGGGTGACAAGGTCGCGATGTACTATGGTTCGGCAAATCGCGACGCGGGGATATTTCCCAGTGCCGACAAATTCAATGTGGCGCGGTCGCCCAACGAGCACATCGCATTTGGCGGCGGCGAGCACTTTTGCCTGGGCTCGCACATCGCGCGCGCAGAGATTCAGGTGATGTTGCGGGAGATCCTGATGCGGTTACCGGACATCGAGCAGGCCGGCGCGGCGGAATTCCTGGCGTCGAACTTCATCTCCGGCCCCTCGAAGTTGCCGGTGAGGTTCTCGCCAAGAAGGTCTAGTGCAGGGAAGTAGCCGGCGGTGCGATGAGAGCCTGCAGCCGATCGATATCCACCGGCTTTACCAGGTGATGATCGAACCCGGCTGCTAGCGCGCGGTGGCGGTGTTCACGATGAGACGTTGCTGGCGCGCTTCGGCCGTCCGAGGGTTTCCTCGATCGATCGTTCTACGATGCTGAACACGCTGACCGGGGCTTTGCGCAGCGTGATTCGTTCTTGCGCAATCCTGGCGACATCGAGCAGGTCATCGACCAGACGCGCAAGCTGAGCGGTCTGGCGCGCCCCAAGCGCACGGGGAACTTCTCGGATCCTGGTGGTGGAAGACAATGATGGACGGCTACACGCTGGCGCGCCACCTCCGCGAGCTGCCAGTAGCGAAGAACATGCGCCTCGTCGCGCTGACCGGGTACGTTTCGCCAGAAAGTTTCGCCAGCAGAGCTCTTGTCCAAGCTGTAGTACTATTTTCGACGAGGCTCGACCGCCCTTATTCAGTCATTCGCAAGCTTTTTTCAATACCGACTGGCCCGAAAGTGAGCCTACGGACTAAAGAGGGAGCTTCTTCAGAGTATCGTTTTCGTCAATTGCCCTGAGTGCCGGGCTCCAATCTTTCGGTTAATATGACTTCAATGGGGTCAACTTCTCCAATGGATACTGCTTTGAAGGCCGAGTCACATCCCACTTCGCGCGCGGCAAAAACGCTCCTGGAAATCCTTCAATCTGGGCGACCCCTGGTCTACATCCGCTCCTCGGAAGAGGACCGAGTTGCCGATTTGCTGCGCGAGGTGGGCCGCCTCG
>JBGPMZ010000227.1:0-5279 GCA_041487255.1 Binataceae bacterium (SeqCode)
AGGCGCTGCGCAACCTCCTCCGGCTTCATCCGCGTGCCGTGCCATCCGTCGCCGAGTTCGACCGCCCGCCGGCACGCGATTTAGGGAAGGTGGATTCCGAGCTTCATGGCGCCAAACTAACGAGCGTGCATCGCGCCGTCCACTTTCGCTGTTCACAGATTCGGCTCACCGTGGGGCTCGCCGGCTTGCGAATCGGTAGAGACGCGGGGTACGGTTTTGGCGTTTCAACATCGCGCCAAACCGATTCGACCCGCGGACGAGCTGACGCTGATTGAGTATGCACACGATTCCGACATTCTCGCCCGCCTCGCCCCAAGCGCACGCGCTGACTGCACTGTTCGAGGGCGTGCTGGTCGTCTTGTTCGCGATCTTCCTGCTCGTCGCCGGGCTCGTCATTTTCATGATCGTGCGCTATCGCGATCGCCCGGGCGCTCCCGAGGCGCGGCAGATTTTCGGCTGGACCGCGCTCGAGATCGCATGGACAGTGATTCCGTTCGGCATCCTCGTGGTGTTCTCGGTCTTCATGGTGCTCGCCGATCGCGCCGCCGACCCTCCGATCCCCGACGGCCGCAAACCCGACCTCCAGGTCGTCGGCCATCAATGGTGGTGGGAAATAAACTATCCGGCCTCGGGGGTGGTCGCGGCCAACGAGATTCACATCCCGGTCGGCAAGCCGATTCTCATCGAGTTGCAATCGGCGGATGTGATCCATGATTTCTGGGCCCCGGAGCTCGGCCGGAAAATCGATGCAGTCCCCGGGCATCCCAATACGCTGTGGATCGAAGCTGACGCGCCCGGTACCTACCTCGGCACGTGCGCGGAATTTTGCGGCGTCGAGCATGCGTGGATGCGCTTCCGTGTCATCGCGCAGAATGAGCAAGACTTCGACGCGTGGCAGCGCGCGCAACTCGCGATGCCCTCGATGCCATCGGGCCAGGAGGCGCTCGCGGGTGCGCGGCTGTTCAGCGACAAGACGTGCGTGAATTGCCACGCGATCGCGGGAACCGAGGCAAACCAGAGCGTCGGCCCCGACCTCACGCATATCGCGAGCCGCGAGATGCTGGCGGGCGAGGCGGCGCGCAACACGCCCGACGAACTATACCGATGGCTTAAGGATCCGAATGCGATAAAACCTGACAGCCACATGCCCGACTTCAAACTCACCGACCGCGAGGCGCACTGGCTGGTCGCATATCTGGAGGGCCTGAAATGAGCCAGCTTGTAGACGCCGGCGTCGCGCCGAAACTGGTCGCCTCGGAGCGCGAGGGCCTGCTGGCGTGGGTCTCCTCGGTCGACCACAAGCAAATCGGCATCCTATACATGATCTCCTCGATGTTCTTTTTCCTCGTCGGCGGCATCGAGGCGCTGGTGATTCGCCTCCAGCTCCTCGCGCCGGGCCTGCATCTCATCTCGCCCGACACCTTCGATCAGATGTTCACCATGCATGGCACCACGATGATCTTTCTCTTCGTGATGCCGATGCTGACCGGCTTTTCCACTTATGTGATCCCGTTGATGATCGGCGCGCGCGACATGGCGTTCCCGCGCCTCAATGCGGTGAGTTTCTGGATCCAACTTTTCGGCGGCGTCATCCTGTACTTCAGCTTCATCGCCGGCGGCGCGCCCAACGCCGGATGGTTTTCCTACACGCCGCTCAGCGAGAAGGCTTACTCATCGCTCGCAGGCGTGGATTACTGGATCATCGGCCTCGCATGCGTGGGCATCGGCACGCTGGCGGCCGCGATCAACTTCGCAGTCACCATCATGTGCCTGCGCGTGGCAGGATTGACCATCCGGTGCCTGCCGCTGTTCGTGTGGATGACGCTGGTCAACTCATTTCTGATGATTGCCGCGCTGCCGCTCATCAACGCCGCGCTGGCGATGCTGCTGATCGATCGATTCTTCAATGCGCACGTTTTCGATCCCGCCTGGGGCGGCTCCGCGATTTTGTGGCAGCACTACTTCTGGGCCTTCGGGCATCCCGAGGTCTACATCATGATCCTGCCGGCGTTCGGCATTATTTCCGAAGTGATTCCGGTGTTCTCCCGCAAGCCGATCTACGGCTACGAATTCGTCGCGGCCTCGAGCGTGGCGATCGCATTTCTCAGCTTCACCGTATGGGCGCATCACATGTTCGCGGTCGGCCTGAGCCATGTCGCCAACCTCGCGTTCGGCATCGCCAGCATGCTCATCGCGGTCCCGACCGGGGTGAAGATCTTCAACTGGACCGCGACGATGTACGGCGGTCGCATCCGCTTCACCACCGCGATGATGTTCGCGGTCGCGTTTCTCATCACGTTCACGATCGGCGGTCTCTCGGGCGTAAGCTTCGCGGTGTTCCCACTCGATTGGCAGCTGACCGACACGTATTACCTCGTGGCGCATTTCCATTACGTACTGTTTGGCGGGAGCGTGTTCGCGATCTTCGCCGGCTTCTACTACTGGTTCCCGAAATTCTCCGGCCGCATGATGTCCGAGCGGCTCGGCGTCCGGCACTTCTGGCTGACCTTCATCGGCTTCAACCTGACCTTCCTCATCCAGCACCTCCTTGGCCTCGCGGGTATGCCGCGCCGAGTCTTCACCTATCCCGATTTGCCGGGATGGGCCGCGATGAATCTGACCTCGTCGATCGGCGCGTTCATGCTCGGCATCTCGGTGCTGGTCTTCGTGTGGAACATCTTCGAGAGCCTCGCGAATGGCGAACTTGCCGGCGACAACCCGTGGGACGCGTGGACGCTGGAGTGGGCGACGACTTCGCCGCCACCGCCGGAAAACTTCGAGCGCGTGCCGCCCGTGCATGGACGCCGCCCGCTGTGGGACCTCGCGCATCCCGATCGCGCCGATGAGATGGTGGCTAACGCATGATCAGCATCCGCGAGCGAGGCAAGATCGCAGTCGGATTGTTCATCCTCTCGGAGGCGAACTTCTTCCTGCTGCTGATCGTCGCGTACGTCTACTATCACGCGTATCCGGGTCCGGGGCCGACCGCCGCGACTGCGCTCAATCCGCTGCGCACCGGAATTTTCAGCGTCGCGCTGTTTTCCAGCAGCGCAACAATTTGGATGGCGTCGCGCGCGGCGCGCCGTTCCGATAGCCGCGGGCTGGTAATGTGGCTGTCGATCACCATCGCGCTCGGCGTGCTGTTCATGTTCGGGCAAGCGCGCGAGTACTACGACCTCATCGCCGGCGGCGTCACGGTCAGCCGCAACCTCTTCGCCACCACGTTTTTCACGCTGACCGGATTCCACGGGCTGCACGTGACGATCGGACTCATCGCGCTCAGCATCAGCCTCGGGCTCGCGCGCGCGGGAAAATTGCACGAGCAGACGATGGACGGCTTCGGCGCCGTCGAATGGTATTGGCACTTCGTCGACGCGGTCTGGGTGGTCGTCTTCAGTGTCGTGTATCTATGGGGAGCGGTCGCGTCGTGATTACATCGCGCATCGCAACCGCATGGGATTTCGATCCGTCGGTGATCATCGGATGCCTCGCGCTCGCGATTGTGTACGCGCTCGCATGTAACCTAACCCCTAACCCCTTCCCTTTAGGGAAGGGGTACCAGGCAAAGAATCGCACGCTTCTGGTTCCTTCTGACTCCCCTTCCCTAAAGGGAAGGGGCTGGGGGTTAGGTCTCTTCCTGCTCGGCGATCTCGTAATGCTGCTCGCGCTTATCTCGCCGATTGATGTGCTCGCCGACGACTACCTCTTCAGCGCGCACATGCTTCAGCACATGCTGCTCGTTCTCGCGGTGCCGCCGCTGCTGATTCTCGGCATTCCGCGCAACCTCGCGAGGTCGGTTGTGCGGGTGCGTGCACTCGGAACGATCGACCGCGTGCTGCGGAATCCGGCCATCGCATGGACGCTCGGAATGGCCGCGCTTTGGGTCTGGCATCTCCCGCGCCTCTACGATGCGACGCTGGCGAGCGAGGCCCTGCACATCTTCGAGCACCTGGTGTTCCTCGTGACCGCCACGATTTTCTGGTGGCCAATCCTCGCGCCACTCGAGGATTCGCGCATGAGCCACGGCGCGGCATTCGCGTATCTTGGCGCTGCGATGCTCGCGACCACCATCCTCGGGATTCTCATCACCTTCGCGCCGGTCGGCGTCTACACCGCTTATCTGCATCCGGAGGACAGTCTCGGGATTCTCGACGCGCTCCGTCATTCGTGGGGCCTTACGACCGAAGCGGATCAGGAACTCGGCGGTCTCCTGATGTGGGTTCCCGGCGGGCTGGTTTACCTGGGCGCGATCATGGCGGTGCTCGCGCGATGGTATCGCGAGCCCGCGGCCGAACACTTCGCGCCCGCGCGCGCAGGAGTCTCGCATGGCGGATGAAACATCTCGCGACGATTGGGTCTCGCCGCCCGAGCAGAGGATTCCACATCCGACATACGCGCCGGCCGGGATGTCGCTCGGCATCGCGTTCGTGCTCTTCGGCCTCGTAACCTCGTACCTGTTTTGCGCGGCCGGAGCGGTACTCATGGCGATCGCGTTGAAGAGCTGGATCGGAGGGATGGTCGATGGCGACTGAGAAGCCTGCGCTCGATACGCACGAAGCTCCACTGAGCCCTGAGCGGCGCGCATTCCTGACCAAGATCAGCATCGCGGTCTCGGCGATGGCTGCCGCGCTGGTCGGAATCCCGGTGGTCGGATTTCTGCTCGCGCCCCTGTTGCAGTCGACCGCCGAAACCTGGCGCTCAGTAGGGAAAGTCGACGGCTTCCGGATCGGCACGACGGTGAAGGTCGCCTTCCTCGATCCATCACCGTTGGCGTGGGCCGGCGTGACCGCGAAGACCGCCGCATGGCTGCGGCGCCTCGGCGAGGATCAGTTCGTCGCGTTCGCGATGAACTGCACGCATCTCGGATGCCCGGTGCGTTGGCTGCAGGACGCCGGCCTCTTCATGTGCCCCTGTCACGGCGGTGTCTACTATTCCGACGGGCAGGTCGCGGCGGGCCCGCCTCCGCATGCGCTGTTCAAGTATCCGGTGCGAATTCGCGACGGGGAAGTCGAAATTCTCACCAGCGCGGTGCCGCTCGGATGATCTCTGCGCTGCGCAAATTGCTCACGCAGTTCGTTGATGCATTCGAGGATCGCACCGGACTGATCGCGTTTTTCGATTCGCTGGCGAAGCATCCGGTGCCGCCCGACACCGGATGGTGGTACGTGTTCGGCAGCGCGACCGTGGTCGCGTTCATGATCCAGGTCGTGACCGGGATGGCGCTGGCGACCTCCTACATCTCCTCGACCGGCGACGCCTACGAAGCGCTGACCTTCATC
>JBGPMZ010000228.1:0-5278 GCA_041487255.1 Binataceae bacterium (SeqCode)
AACTCGCCCAGGGCGCTCGATCCATTCACCATATGGACTTGATGGAACCCGGCATCCTCGAGGAGCTTTTGTACCGCGGCGGGCTCGTAGTAGTTGAAACCATACTTGGTGTAGGGCACCTTTCGTAACGTCTGTGGCGGATTGAAGCAGACGACCAGGCGCCCGCCACCTTCGAGCACGCGATGCATTTCCTTGAGCGGCAGGGCAGGGTCGGGCCAGAAGTAGATCGTGTTTACGGTGCAGGCCTTGGTGAATTGGCGATCGCCGAGCGGCAGGCTGTCAGCGCTTGCGCAATGCAGTTCGAGCCGTCGTTGCGCAATCAAAGGAGCGAAGCGCCGGGTACACAATGCAACCATCTCGGGGGAAAAATCCACTCCCGCGAGGTGGCCCTGAACCACCTGCGCGGCGACTCGGCTGAGGAGATCGCCGCCGCCGAAGCCCACTTCGAGCACCCGATCGGCGCCCTGGAGTTCCAGGCACTTCATCGTCAGCAGGTTCATCGGTGCGTTACCTCGGTTGAGTAGCCGCGCGACCACGAATTTGCCGATGAGGCCCGAGGGCTTTCGCAATTGAGCCGCAACCGATTGAAGTAGTGACATGGAACCACAATCGCGCGAATCGGGCGCCGCCGCCATGACTTGAAGATGGAAAAATTTTCCGCAAAAGCCCATGCTGGACGACGAACCAACAAGGAGTCGGCGATGCAACCGATTGTGGGCGAGTTCAATCTAACCAGGCTCGAAACCGTCCTCTATGGCCCCGGCAAAGTCACGATGCTGTGGCGCGAGCTCTCCAAGCGCAACGCCAGGCGCGCCGTCATCGTCACCGGCAAGACGCTCGCCAGGTCAAAGCTGCTCGACAAGGTGAAGGAGGCCGCGGGCTCCGCGCTCGCGGGCGTGTTCTCCGAGACTTCGCAGCACGTGCCCTCGAAGAGCGTCGAAGCGCTGGTGGCCGAGGCGCGCCGCCTCAAGGCCGATTCGTTCGTCAGCTTCGGCGGCGGCACTCCCAACGATACCGCCAAGGGCGCCGCGAATGTGTTGCTGGGCGGTAAGCTCCCCGCCGGTCTCGATCTCTTTGCGACGCCGGCCCCGTCGAATCCGGATGCGGATTTTCCCGAGATCGCGATTCCAACCACGCTTTCCGCCGGCGAGTTCACACCGTTCGCGGGCATGACGCATGAGGAGACGCGCGAAAAAGGCGGCGTGGGTGAGCCGCGCCTGCAGGCGCGCGCGGTGATCCTCGATCCGGAGCTGACGCTGGAAACCCCCGCGTGGCTATGGGCCGGCACCGGGATGCGCGCGCTCGATCACGCCGTCGAGGGCGCATACTCCAACCGCCACAACCCGATCAGCGACGCGCTCGGGGCGCGCGCCATCAAGCTGCTCAACGAACATCTGAAACCCTCACTGCAGACCAGCGGCGCCGACGAGCTGTATCATCGAGGGCAATGCCAGCTCGCGGCCTGGATGTCGATCTTCGGCGCGTCCAACACCCGCTTCGGTATCTCGCATGCGCTGGGCCATCAGATTGGACCCGCGTGGGATGTGCCGCACGGCTTTACCTCATGCATCACGTTGCCGCATGCGATGCGTTTCATGGCGGAAATTTCGCCCGAGCGTTTCGGTCCCATCGCGGAGGGATTCGGGATTCGTTTCGATGAGAAGAATCCTCGCTTGAGCGCATATGAATGCGCCGATCGGGTCGCGCAGTTTATCCATAGATTCGAGGTTCCGAGCCGCCTGCGCGATGTGGAGGTGCCGCACTCGGAACTGGCGCGCATCGCCAAGACCGTGCTGCACGAGGTGAGCCGATCCCATACAGTTGATCGCGAGGTTACGCTCGATGACCTCACTCGGCTCCTCGAGGCGGCTTACTGAAACTTCATCCTGAAAATCGAAAGGCCTGAACTCCTGATGCACCGCGACCTCTGCCGAAGCCTTCATTCGCAATTCATCCGCTTGCTTGTTTCTGTTGCCGCACTCGGTCTCTGCGCCGGATGCGGTTTCGTCTATCCGCCGCCGTCGGTTCCCGACGCGGTCAAGAAGGAAATGTTCCACATCGGCGAGCCGATTGCGCTGCTCACCTTCGAGCCGGGGCGAAGCAGCGGGCGCGTCATCGGCGAGCTGCATGAATGGCCGTTCCCGCATCTGGAAGCGAGCGAGGGCATTCCCACCCGCAACTTCACCTACGTCGGCCAGTTCACCGTCACAAGGAAATCCGACGAAGATGGGATGCCGGCCGGCGCCGAGGGCACGCGCAAAGTCTACTTCCACGAGAACATGCCGCAGCTTAACTTCACCGACGCGAAGGCATATGCGACCGGCCAGGAGACCGCGCTCGACTCGACGTCGATGTCGTTCTCGTTCAAGCAAAACCACAAAGTTGTTGGCGTCCGGATGATCTCGCGACAGAAAAGCGCGCGGCCATTCGCATACAAGGGAAGAAAAATCGATCCGCCTAAGGATCGCGATACCGCCGATTCGCTGCAGGGGGAATATTCTGCGGACCTCGGCGGCTACGTTCTGCGCAGCCTGAACGAATAGGCTCGCCCCGATGCGTCACGGAAATCGTGCACAAGCCGGTCGATATCGAGCGGCTGCCGGCGGTAGTTCGCAAGCTCCTCGTTGAAGGTCGCTCCTACAACAGTTACCCACCCAGCGGATACCGGCGGCGGAAGTCACTCGCTACCTGCGACATCGTAACGAAGGTGACGCCGGAGCGGCTGCGGATGTGCTCGACCAGCTTCTCGAGCATCAGCAACCGATGCCCGCGTCCAATCACCTGCGGATGCATCGTCAGCGTGTACACGCCCTCGCCGACTCGATCGTATAGATAATCGAAATCGCCGGCCCAGATTTCGTACACTGCCGATGGCGATGAGAGTCCCTGCTGAATGCTGCCGCGGATGGTCACGTACTCGAAGGCGGGAAAATCGTCGAGGCCCCAGGTGAATGGAATCTCGACCACGTCGACCGGCTTGCCGAACTCGTATGGCGCATCGTCAGGCGCGCGGTCGCCGACCCGCATGTAGTGCGGCGTGAAATCGTCGCCCATCAGACTCGAATCGTAGAGGAATCCGTGCTTGAGCAGCAGACTCACCATGTTGGAAGAAAGGCCCGCGCCGGGCGAGCGAAAGCCGATAGGGCGCTTGCCGATCACGCGCATCAACGCATCGTTGCCGTGAATCAGGATGCGCTCCTCGTCTTCGGGGCTCTTCGGATGTGAATGGAAGTAGCCATGGTTGCCGATCTCGTGACCGTCGGCCGCGATCTGCCGCGTGATTTCGGGATAGGTCTCGGCGCTATGGCCCGGCACGAACCAGGTCGAGGGAATTTTCCATTCGCGCAGCATCGCAAGGAGGCGCAGCGCGCCGACGCGGCCGAACTCGCCACGCGAAATCGCGCTTAGCGAGGTGGCGTGAAATCCGCCCAGCCATAGCGAGATCGCATCGAAGTCAAAGGTCAGGCATACGGCAATATTCTTGGCCATGGTCGCCTCCGGTCACCCTCCCTCGCACTTTTCCACCCGCCGGAGCAAGCGACCACGAGACTTCAGGCCGCTTTGGGCTGCTCGATTTGCGAGGTGCAATGCGGACATCGCGTCGCCGCGATGGGAATCTGTGACACGCAATAGGGACAGTCCCTGGTCTTGGGCGCTTCGATCGGCGCCGGCGCCTGAAAGCGCTCCGCCATGGTCTGATACCATTGCACGAGCATGAACATCGCGAAGGCGACGATCACGAAGTCGACCACCGTATTGATGAACGCGCCGTAGTTGAAGGTCGCAGCCCCGGCTTTTCTGGCGGCCACCAGCGACGCGTATTTCTTCCCGTTGAGGCTGATGAAGAGGCGGTTGAAGTCCACCCGCCCGAGCAGCAATCCGACCGGCGGCATGATGATGTCGCTGACCAGCGAGCTGGCGATTTTTCCGAACGAGGCGCCGATCACGATGCCGATCGCCATGTCGACCACGTTGCCCTTGATCGCGAAGTCACGAAATTTCCTGAGTTGGTTTTGAAACATTGCGAGGCGTCCTCCTGGAGATGCGGATCAGGGGGCGCGAATGGGCTTCACGCCCGCGAACAAGCGCGAATGAATCGGCCCGATTATCTCGATGCGGAAAAAAAATTGCTACCTGCGCGCAATCTACGGCGCGCAGGCAGCGAGCGCCGAGGGGAGGAATCCGAAGTTACTTGCCGGCGCCGACCAGATTCACCGTTGCCGTCGCGTTGCTCGCATTGCTCGAAATCGTTGCCGTTCCATTGTCGGGACCGGCCGCCGAGGGCGTCAACGTGAGGCCATACTGACACTTGCCGCCCGGCGCCAGGACCCCGGGATTCGGGCATGTAGTCTTGGTACCGGCCGCGATTTGGTAGTCGCTCGATAGTGAGAGACCGAGCGTGATCGGAGACGTGCTCGGATTGGTGAGCTGCAGAGCCTTAACACCGCTGGTTTTTCCCACCGCGACTTTGCCGAACGCGATCGGCTTGCTCGGCACCCTGAGCGACGGAAGCGAAGCGTTGCAGGGATTGCTCGCCGGAGTACTCCTGAAGTTGGTGAATCTTGTGAGTGTCGCACCGTTGAGCGGATAGTCCAGCGGGAGAAGGCTTCCGTATTGCGATACGCCGCCGAAGTCGTTGGTGCTTCCTGCGACGCTCGAGCCGCCGAGCCGCCAGGTGCATGCGCCGTTTTTCTCAGTCCCGATGCTGTAGAACGGATAGAACGCCGCGCCCGCCGGAGGATTGGTGCATCCGATTCCGGTGGTGGTGTCGCAAACATTGCTGGGCTCGATAACCGGCATGTCTGCTTCAAATGCCGTCATCTCGTAATTCGCAAGCGCCCCGGGGGTCGTGGGATTGAAGATTGGGCTCGCGATCGTAATCGGCGCCGGATGAAACGACTTGTCCATGGCGGGAGTGACGCTGGTTCCCGGCCAGGTCAGCAGATAGGAGAGGCCGTCGAAATCGTCGTCCGTCGCGATGCATCCGCCGATTTTGATCCGCGGCGAATCGGCGGCGGTTAAGCAGTCGGTGTCGTCGGGCTCATTCTTGCCCGGCTGCGTGCAGGCACCGGTAAACGGATTGACCGAGCTGCAATAGTCGAAGTGACCGATCTCATCCGAGAATGCGAGGTTGAACGAATGCGCCGTCCATGGCACGCGAGTATGCGGTCCCGAGGTCGCGTACATCGGATGGAATGCGAACGGAGTGCTGGTGCAGGTCGCCGCATTGGGTGCGAAGTTCACCTGCGCGTAACCGTTCGCGGCGCTCGCCTTCATC
>JBGPMZ010000229.1:0-5278 GCA_041487255.1 Binataceae bacterium (SeqCode)
TGCGGAAGTGGACGAAGTAGCAGTTGACGCTGGCCAGTCCACCGAGCGCCTTCAGCCGGCGCGCCTGATCGGGCGTGCTGATACAGTAGTGTTCGATGGTTAGGCGATGATCGAAGCGCGGCTGGATCGATTGCAGCTTCGCCAGCGCGTCGAGCACCGCATCGATCGCCTCGTCGCCATTGGCATGCGCATGAATCTGCACACCCGCCTTCCAGAACGGGAGCATCCGCTCCGCCAACTCCTCCCATGGAATGTCGCCGCGCAGGCCGTTGCCGCCATCGAGGTAACCCGGCGGCCGCACTCGCAGCGACATCGCCGGATACGATCCGTCGCTGAAAAACTTGACGCCATGAAAGCGGAGCTTGTCGTTTGACCGCGCGCCGAGGTCGGCAAGAAAACCCGCGGCGTCGCGCTCGAAGCGTTGGCGAATCGCGCCCTCGTACGGCACCAGCACCATCCGCAGCGGAAAAGCGGGATCGTTGACGACCGCTTGCTGCACCCGCCACTCCGATTCGAAGTTGCGCCCGCCGAACAACATATCAGCCGTGGTAGTCACACCGGCCTGGCGTGCTACCTCGGCCATTCGCCTGAACCCCAGCTCGTTTTGCCCGGCGCCGACGAAGTGACCGCGCACGGGAGCGAGCGCGTAGTTGAGAGCTTCGATTTCGATGAAGCGGCCGTTGAGCCGCCCGTCTTCGTCGCGTCCGACTCCGTGGATCGCGAGCGACTCATCGGCGCCGAGCAGAGTCAGCATCGCGCTGTTGGTGTACACGAAGTGAGGCGCATAGGAGAGGATCGCCACCGGGCGCTGCGCGGAAATTTGATCGAGTTCGTCGCGATGCAGATGCCCGCCTTGCAGCGCCGGATCGAAGCCCCACGCGAACAGGATCACCGCGGCCTCATGCATGCCGGCGTTCAGCTCACGCAGCCGCGCCATCACCGCTTCGCGAGTGGGCAGCGCGGGATTGATTCGGTCCGGACCCGGCGACGGAATCGGTCCCACGTAGTTCAGAAACATGTACGCGCCGGACTGGCTCAGATGTGTGTGCGGATCGATGAATCCCGGCAGCATAATCTTGTCTGCAAACGTATCGTCGATGATATGCGTATAGCGCTTCAGCCACGGACCCATCGACTCGATAGTGCCGACCGAAAGGATCCGATGGTCTTTCACCGCAATCGCGTTCGCGGTCGGCCGGCCAGGATCCATCGTGATGATCCTTCGCGCGGGAAAGACGGTCACGTCGCTCATACGTCCGCCTCGCTCATCGCGGGCCGTCCCAAACGCAGGAAGCCGATTTCATGGCGCGTCTCACCATCGCCAGTGGCTAAATCGGCCAGGATTTCGCCGACCACGCTGCAAAATTTGTATCCGTGCCCGGAGCATGGCGAGGCGAGGATGACCTGGCGATGCTCGGGATGATGATCGAGGACGAAGTGCTCGTCAGGGGTGTTGGTGAACATGCAGGTGCGCAACGCCATTGTTGGTCCGCTGCCGTCTGGAAAATAGCGCTTCGCAAACTGACGCAAAAGCCGTTCGTCCTCCGCATCAGGCTCACGCCGGACATCATCGGCCGCGGCCATGGTCTCGCCGCGATGATGGTAGCGGCCCAATTTGAATCCGGGAACCTGAAATATCGGCAGTCCATAGTAGCGCCCTTCTTCTACCGATACGTTGAACACTGGAAATCGCGCCGGCTCGAACAATTCCGGCCGCAGCGGCTGCAACCATGCGAGCACCTGCCGTTCGGGCATCGCGGTTCGACGCAGCGGCTCGGCAAGTTCCCCGATCCATGCGCCGGCAGTCAACACTATCCGTGCCGCGCTGTAACGCCCTTTGTCGGTGACAACCGAAACGCCTTCATCAGGCCCGGTCGGTTCCCATGCGATGACGCGCTCGCGAGCGTGGATTTCCGCGCCGAGGGCCTGCGCTGCCCGCACATGAGCGACGATCGCACGCTCGGATGCGACGAATCCTCCGTCGGGCTGGTAAACGGCGCGATGCATCTCGGGAAGGCGATAGGCCGGAAATCGTTGCGAGATCTGCGCGGCGCTGAGGACTTCATGCGCGAGATGATGTAGCGTCGCCGATTCCAGAGCGCCTCGAAACGTTCGGCTATCCTCGGGGCCGGCGTCGATCGAGCCGGTTGTTATGAGCAATCGCTCGCCCGAAATGTTCTCGATTTCGCGCCACAGTTCATACGCGCGAAGCAGGAGAGGCACATACTGCGGATCTTCGTAGTACGGCAGCCGGATTATTCGCGTGATGCCATGCGAGGAGCCCATCGCATTGGGAATGTCGAAGCGTTCGATTCCGAGGACGCGCTTGCCGCGACGGGCGAGCTGCCACGCAGTCGCGCTGCCCATCCCGCCGACGCCCACGACGATTACATCGAACTCCATCCGCTAAACCGTTTTGATGTTAGGGGCGTTCGGTATCTTCAGCGCGCCGCCTCGGGGCGTGGCCTAGAACTCCCACGCTTCGTCGGTGTCCGCGGCATCCGGGCTATAGCAACAGAATGTGCCAGTCCGAATCTTCCGTTCGAAAGTGGCGGCGAGATCCGAGTTTTGCAGCCTGATGCGTTCGAGAGCCGCCTTGATCGCGCGCGTCACATTGACGCGTGCACGCTCGGTCGCGGAAGCCGCCCGGCGGTCCCTGCCCGAGAGGCCCACCGCGCGCGACAGCTCCTTGGTGATCGAGTCGATTTCATCTTCGGCCTTTTGTGCACGCCGCTCATCTTTGAAATGAGTGGCTTCCTCGAGTTCTTCTCTGAGTTCCTCGAGACGGCGTTTGTATTCCGCTTTGGCCTGCGGGTCGAGCATCGCTCCAGCATCGCCAACGGCCTGCGCCCGATAACCTTCGCCGCGGGCCGCCCGGCGAATTTCGAGACCATCGTCATCCTCGCCCACATCCACCGCTCCGGGTGCGATCATATCGATGACATGGAATTGTTGACCTGAGTAGCGGAGCAGATGTGCGATATAGCCAAGACCTTTTGAGTCCTTGAATTGCGACGAACTACCGCGCCACGCTACCTCCCAGGTTTCTCCATTGCGCCGGAAAACATTGGCGGCGTGGGACTCTGCCGAGGTGGCAACAGCGGGGGAAATCTTCGAAGAGATTCCCAAGCCGGCCTGGAACGCGCGCGCCCGTTCACCAATCGCCTTCAATCGAAGCGCCGATGCATCTTCGATCACCCCATCCAGATGCTGATGCGCCTGTTCCCGGGCGGCAGCCGATCCGCGCGCCATCATCGCGGAGTATTCCATCAAGGTTCGCGCGAGCCATAGGCGGGATCCCATTCGCGAGCAGAGCGCCATTGAAGCCTTGAAATGACGGTCGGCATCGTCGGGGCGCGACAGCATGGCCGCCAGCATCCCGAGATAGCGATCCACCGGCCCATAACAGACGTGTACATCCAGCAAAGCATTGCGTCCCGCATACGGAGCCATCAGCCGATAGACCAGTTCGCCGCGCTCGGTGTCGCCGAGGTATACGGAGACCTCGCTCAGCAGCACCATCGCCGCATACCAGGTTTGATTTCGTGGCAGGGCCTCGATATCAGCGCCGGCGATATACTCAAACAAATGCTCAACCTCGCGGCGCTGGTTCATTTCAGCGCAGCAAAAGGCGAGCGCACATCGCGCGAGAAGATTTTCGGGCCGGCGCACGACCGCCGAGCGAAACAGCGGCTCGACCTCATCGATCCGTCCCTGCTCGCGGCGCAGAATCAGCGATAGGTTGTTGAAGGCCTGCCGGAGTGTGCGGAAGCGGCTCTCCATCCGCCGCCCGATTTCCAATGAGGTGAGCGAGAACTTCTCGGCATCCTCCAGCCGCCCATCCATCAGCGCCCGCTGAGCCAGCGCCATCTGTTTCCATCCGAACGGAAGGCGAAGCCGATCGGTCAAGTCGGAAAATCGCGCAAAGTCGGCGTCCGCGGTGCGAATGTCGCAGTTCTCGAGCGCGCTGAGATATCGCACGTAATGCGTTTTCAGCGCCCATGGTCCGTTGTCGATCTGGTCAGCCAGCTCCACCGCTTCCGTGATGTTGGCAAGCCGTTCGTGGAGATTGTCTACCGACCACATCGCGACATCGCGCCAGTAGCGGACGTAAATCAGAGTTCCCGCATCGCCGCACCCGGCCGCGAGGTCCGCCGCTTCGGTCGCAAACGCAGCCGCGCGCGGATCACCCGACCACTGAAGTTCCGACCCGAGACGGACCAGCATCTTCGCGCGGGTTGCCGGATCGAGGCTTTCAGTCGCACGCAGCGCCTCTTCCAGAATCGCGACCAGCGGCCGGTCCAGGTCAATGTCACTGGGTGGGGTCGCACGGCCGAGCGCGGCGCGCGCCAATCGCTCGGCGTCGCCCAAGCTGCGCGCAATCTCGCCCGCGCGTTCGAATGCGCTGCGAGCTTGCGAGACCAGCCCGGCAGCATAGAGCGCCTCTCCGGAATCGAGGTGGAGTTCGTAGTGCAGTTCAGGCGTCATGAGCTCGGTGTCCGAAGCCAGCCGCAGCGCGGTTTCGTACAAATTGGCGCCTTCTTCGTACGCGAGGGATTCCATCGCCAGCCGCGCGGCGCGGCGCAGATAGTCGATCGTCTGCATCGCGGTATCGGGTGAATTCGCTTCGGTATAATGGCGCGCGACCTCGGCCAGATGCGGATCGAGGTTTGCCCGGTAGAGATCCTCGAGGGAATCGGCAATCCTGCGATGCAGCTTGGCCCGTTCGCCGGGGGCCAAATCTCCGTAGATCGTTTGGGCTATGAGCGAGTGAACAAAGCGGTAGGCGCCGCGCGAGATTCCATCTTCGGTCACAATGCCGGCCGCGACCGCGCGACTAAGCAGTTCGCGCAGGGATTCCGGATCGCTTTCCGTCACCCGCTGCAGGACCTTGAAGCTGAACTCAACGCCAATCACGGCGGCAATGCGAAGCGCCTCGCGCACCTGCCCGGGAATCAGATCGAGGCGGCGCCGAATCGTGCTTCGAATCGAATCGGGTATCCGCGTCATCTTGACCTTTTCGCTGCTCGGGAGACTATCTTCGGCGATCCATAGCTTCAGCGTTTCGCCGACAAACAAAGGGTTGCCGCCGGTGGTGCGATAGAGTTGCTCCACTGCGGCCTCATCGAGATTGCGCCCGGCAGCCGAGCGCACGAACTCGCCGACATCGGCCCGACTGAGGCCGTGAAGCGCGATCGTCTGCGCATCACGCGCCAGCGCACCGAAAACTTCGCTCAATCTGGGCGTGGTCCTGACTTCCGCATCCCGATAGGTGCCA
>JBGPMZ010000230.1:0-5270 GCA_041487255.1 Binataceae bacterium (SeqCode)
CGTGCACGTCTCGCCATAGTTGCGTGGATCGCCATCGCGCTGATGCCCGCGCTGGCGGCATGCGAGCCCATTCCGCAGGTCGCGATCGTTGCGGCCGACAACGCAAGACGCGCGGCGGTCAAGGTCGAGATCGCCGACACGCCCAGTACGCGCGAACTCGGGTTGATGTACCGCACGCATCTCGATGACGACGCGGGGATGCTGTTCGTGTTTCCGGGCGCTAGCGCTGCGCAGTTCTGGATGAAGAACACCGTGATTCCGCTCGATATGCTTTTCGCGGATTCCAGCGGCAAGGTGCTCGGCATCGTCGCAAACGCGCAGCCCTATTCCGAAGCGTTGCTTGGCGGCTTTGGCGGTACGCTTTATGTGCTCGAGGTGAACGCCGGCTTTGCGTCGAGGCATCACCTGGTGGCAGGCGACCGGCTCGAGTTTCAGGGTTTTAGCCCCCGTACCACCCGTTGAAGCGGGATGGTTTACTTAAGCTTGTGCGGCTTTAACGCGCGGGCCGGTTACGATATCTATGTGCGTGGCGCGCAGCTGACCGCTTGACCTAAACAGGCCGGCGCGACCTTCAGCCGAAAATTTGGAGCATGGGTCTCAAAGAAAACATCGACAGGATGCAGGAAATGTCGCGTCTCGCCGAAATCGGCGGCGGCGCGGAACGCATCGCAAAGCAACGTAAGTCGGGGCGCATGACAGCGCGCGAGCGGATCGAATTTCTGCTCGATCGCGGGTCGTTCATCGAGCTGGACAAGTTCAAGACGCATCGCATCACCGACTTCGAGATGGCAAGCAAGAAAATTCCCGGCGACGGCGTGGTGACCGGATTCGGCACTATCGATGGGCGTCAGGTGTGCGTCTTCTCGCACGATTTCACGGTCTTTGGCGGCAGCCTCTCGGGTGCGTTTGCGGAAAAAGTTTGCAAGGTGATGGACCTTGCGATGAAGGTCGGATGCCCCTTCATCGGTATCAACGACGGCAGCGGGGCGCGTATTCAGGAAGGTGTCGTATCGCTGGCCGGCTACGCCGACATCTTCCTGCGCAACGTGATGGCATCGGGCGTGATTCCGCAGATCTCGGCGATCATGGGGCCCTGCGCGGGTGGCGCGGTTTATTCGCCCGCCATGACCGATTTCATCATTATGGTGCGCGAGAGTTCGTACATGTTCATCACCGGCCCCGACGTCATCCGGGCGGCGACGCACGAGGAAGTCTCGATGCAGGAGCTGGGCGGCGCAGATACGCATTCGCAGCGCTCCGGCGTATGCCACCTCGAAGCCGACGACGATCAGGGCGCGCTGATGATGATTCGCGAGATGCTTTCGTACATGCCCTCGAACAACGCCGAGGACCCGCCGTTTCGTGCCAGCAAGGATGATCCCGAGCGGCGAGATGCTGAGCTCGACACGATGGTGCCGGAGAATCCCACCAAGCCTTATGATATGGCCGATCTGATTCGGCGCGTAGTCGACGAAGGGCATTTTGTTGAGATTCAAAAGGACTGGGCCAACAACATTCTCATCGGATTCGCGCGCATCGGTGGATATTCCGTCGGAGTGGTCGCGAATCAGCCGGCCAACCTCGCCGGATGCCTCGATATCGACGCGTCAGTGAAGGGGGCGCGCTTTGTCCGCTTTTGCGATTGCTTCAACATTCCGATTGTCACCTTCGTTGATGTGCCGGGATTTCTGCCGGGCACCGCGCAGGAGTTTCAGGGCATCATTCGTCACGGCGCGAAGTTGCTCTACGCGTTTTGCGAGGCGACGGTACCGAAGGTCACCGTCATAACGCGCAAGGCCTACGGCGGCGCCTACGACGTCATGTCATCCAAGCACATTCGCGGCGATTTCAACTTTGCCTATCCGACCGCCGAAATCGCGGTGATGGGCCCGGAGCAGGCGATCAATATTCTCTATCGGAACGAGATGACGGTGGCCGAACGCGGCGCCCTGACTGAGGACTACCGGAAAACTTTTGCCAATCCGTTCAAGGCTGCGGAGCTTGGTTATGTCGATGAGGTGATCATGCCCCGCGACACCCGGCCCCGCGTCATCGCGGCTCTGAAAGCGCTCGAGAACAAGGTCGACAAGAATCCGCCCAAGAAGCATGGCAACATCCCACTGTAAGGTGGCGACCTAATGATCGTCGGAGGGTCGTGGGCGCTTCCGAGCGCCGCGCATAGCGCATCTGAGGCGGAGCGACAGTGGAGTCGAAGATAGATTAAAGTGTTTAAGAGAATTCTCATTGCAAACCGCGGAGAGATCGCGGTCCGCGTCATCCGCGCGTGCCGCGAACTCGGCATCGAATCGGTTGCAGTTTATTCCGAGGCTGATCGCGCCGCGCTTCATGTGCGTGAAGCCGACTACGCGGTGTTGGTCGGTCCCGCTCCCGCAGCGCAAAGTTATCTCCAAACCGAAAAGATTCTCGCCGCGGCGAAAGATACCGGCGCGGATGCGATTCATCCCGGCTATGGCTTCTTTTCCGAAAACGCCGGCTTTGCGCGCGCCGTCGAGAAGGCTGGCATCACGTTCATCGGACCGCCGCCCGACGCGATCATCAAAATGGGCGACAAGGTCGAAGCGCGCAAAGTGATGATGGAGGCGGGAGTGCCGGTCATACCGGGCTCGCCCGACACGCTCGAAACCGAAGAGCAGGTCCGCGAGATCGCGAACAAGATCGGCTATCCGATTATGGTGAAAGCGGCCGCGGGTGGCGGTGGCAAGGGTCTGCGGCTGGTCGAAGACGACAAGAACCTCGCCGCGGTAGTACGCTCCGTCGCGAGCGAGGCTAAATCGTCATTCGGCGACGGCCGTTTCTATGTCGAAAAATTTGTCCGCAGGCCACGCCATATCGAGGTGCAGGTTTTCGCTGACAAGGCCGGCAACGCGGTCCATATGTTCGAACGCGAGTGTTCGATTCAGCGCCGGCATCAGAAGGTCGTCGAGGAATCGCCGTCGCCGTTCGTTACGCCCGAAATGCGCGCCAAGATGGGTGAGGTGGCGGTGCGCGCTGCCAAGGCTGTCAACTATGTGGGTGCGGGTACGGTCGAGTTCCTCGCCGACGCAGACCACAACTTTTACTTCCTCGAAATGAACACGCGCATTCAGGTCGAACATCCTGTCACCGAGATGGTCACCGGGCTTGACCTCGTGCGGCTGCAAATCGAAGTGGCGGCAGGAGCGAAGTTGCCATTCCAGCAGTCCGACCTGAAGCAAAACGGCTGGGCCCTCGAATGCCGCATCTACGCCGAGGATCCCGCCAATGGGTTTGTTCCCGCGCCGGGAAAGATCGAGACGTTGAGGTTTCCTGAAGGCCCAGGCGTTCGCAACGACGCGGGCATTTATGCCGGGGCCGAGGTCTCGATGTTCTATGACCCGATGATCTCGAAGCTCGCGGTGTGGGGCTCCAGCCGGATGCAGGCGATCGAGCGCATGCGCCGCGCGCTGGCGGAATTCCAGATCGCGGGCGAGCTGACCACCAACCTGGACTTTCATCGCTGGATCATGCACCAGCCGCGATTTCTCGCCGGCGATTTCGATACCAATTTCATCAATCAGGAATGGCATCCGGAAGCCAGGCCCGCGGTCGAGGACCTGGAGCGCATGGCTGCGGTGGTGCTGGCCGCGCACGTGGCGCAGACGCACCAGAGCAACAGCAACGGTCAGCCGGCCTCGGCACCGGCGGGTCCGCGGGTCTCGCCCTGGAAAACGCGCGGCCGGCTTGACGTTCTGAGGTAGCAATCGGTGTCAACCCGCTATCACGCAAGTATCGATGGCATGGAGCACGAGCTCGAGATCGAGGAGCTCGCGGATGCCGGAAGCTTCGAAATCAATCTGGGCGGCAAGCGGATCAGCGCGGACTTGAGGCAGGCTGGTCCCGCCTCTTTTTCTATAATTGTCGGCAATCGCGCTTTCGACCTCGACGTGATCCGCCAGGGCGACGAGTTCGTGGTCTCCTCGCGCGCGGGTGTGACTCGCCTCACGCTCGAAGACGCACGTCGGCGCCTGATGCAGTCTCGTGGATCGCGCGAGGCGAGCGGAAAGGTTCAGATGCGCGCGATGATGCCGGGCCGGGTGCTCTCGGTCGCGGTGAAAGTTGGCGACGAGGTTCAGGCGCAGCAGGGTGTGCTCGTGATCGAAGCGATGAAAATGGAGAACGAGCTAAAGTCTCCCAAGGCGGGCAAAGTTGTCGAAGTGAAAGTGGCTGCCGGTCAGACGGTCGAAAAAGGCGAATTACTGCTCGCTATCGAGTAAGATTCGATCGAGGATTTTGATCGATGTCCGAACAAAATTCGCAAACCGATTCAAAGGCCAATTCGCAAAACCATCGCGACCTCGAGACTGCGCGCAAGAATTGGGAAGAGAAAAAACTCAACCCCTCGCTCAAGCGCGGCAAAGAACTGCGCGAGAAATTCGAAACCAGCTCTGGAATCGAAATCAAGCGCGCCTATGACCCATCGGATCTGGCGGACTTCGATTACGTTCGCGACCTCGGTTTTCCCGGCGAGTATCCATTCACTCGCGGGGTGCAGCCGACGATGTATCGCGGGCGGCATTGGACGATGCGCCAGTACGCGGGATTCGGCACGGCCGAGGAATCCAACCAGCGCTATCGCTACCTCTTCGAGCAGGGCCAGACCGGGCTTTCGGTCGCCTTCGATTTGCCCACGCAGATGGGACGCGACGCCGACCATCCACTCGCCAAGGGCGAAGTGGGACGCGTGGGCGTATCGATCGGATCGCTGGCCGACATGGAGACACTGCTCGACAGTCTACCACTGGACAAGATTTCCACCTCGATGACGATCAACGCGACCGCCTCGATAATGCTGTCGCTATATCTGGTTGCGGCGGAGAAGCGCGGCGTCGCATGGGACAAGGTGAACGGCACCATCCAGAACGACATCCTGAAGGAATATGTCGCGCGGGGGACGTACATCTATCCGCCGCGCGGCTCCATGCGCATCATCACCGATATTTTCGCGTTCGCCTCGAAGGAAGTTCCCAACTGGAACACGATCTCGATTTCCGGCTACCACATCCGCGAGGCCGGCTCGACCGCCGCGCAGGAGCTCGCATTCACCATCGCCGACGGCATCGCATACGTGGAAGCCGCGGTTAAGGCGGGCCTCGCGATCGATTCGTTCGCCAGCCGCCTCTCGTTCTTTTTCAACGTGCACAACAATTTCTTTGAAGAGGTCGCTAAGTTCCGCGCCGCACGGAGATTGTGGGCGCGCATCATGAAGGATCGCTTCGGCGCGAAGGACGAAC
>JBGPMZ010000231.1:0-5266 GCA_041487255.1 Binataceae bacterium (SeqCode)
GAAGGACAACAATGAAGCCGAAGACCCTTCTGTCGGTAACTATGATAGCGGTGCTAAGTGTCAAGCTCGCAGGATGCGGAAACGGCGGATCTCAGACGACCGGCCAAGCTACCGACTACTCCATATCAGCACATTGGCTGTCCTTGCCGCCTACCGTCTATGCAGCCGACATCTTCTACTACTATCCAACTGCCTGGGAGAATACTGACAGTAAGCCGCGGATATGCGCTATCAACAATGCTTCGATGTTAGTAGGAGCCTCCGAAGCATTCGCGCGGCAAGCTACCGCGTTTGATGGTGTCGGCAATATCTACGCTCCCTACTACAGACAAGACAATAACTCCTCAATCGACCGGGAGAAGGTTATCGGCGGTATTCCAACTCTGGATGGGATCGCGGCTTTTGATTTCTACGTCAAGCACTATAACAACGGACGTCCGTTCATTCTGGCCGGCCATTCGCAAGGAGCGAATGTGCTGAGCAACCTCCTGGCCGGATACATGAGACAACATCCGGACGTATACAAGAACATGGTTGCAGCCTATGTCATCGGGTATTCGGTTACGGCCGAATACCTCAACCTCAATCCGCATCTGAAGTTTGCACAAGGCCTTGACGACACTGGAGTAATCATTTCCTACAACACTCAAGCTCCGGACGTTCTTCCCGGACAAAATCCAGTCCTATACGCCGGCGTCGGACTTGTCATAAATCCAATCACCTGGATCACCGATGTGACACTAGCGACTCAGGCCGAAGGTTTAGGTTCATTCATGCCGGATCCAGTGACCAAAGAATTCGGACCGGTATCGCAATACTGCGATGCCCGGATAGACACTACTAATGGAGTGTTGATCTGCGGTACGGCCGACGAAGATGAGCTGTTTGCTCTAAGTCCGGCACTCGGTAGAGGAGTCTACCATACCTTCGACTATCCATTGTACTACTACAATCTTCAGGCAAATGCCGCCAACAGAATTGCGAAGTTCTTGAATAAGCCATAGGACCTGCGCGCACGACCCCGACAGAGGTCGTTGATACCGCGCGGGCGGGAGTCGCCGTCCCTCACTCGATGCCGTAGCGTTTGCGCTTGCGCCATAGCGTCGTCGCGTTGATGCCGAGTGTCGCGGCGGCTTCGTCCAGCGTGGCGCTCTCGCTGAGCACGCGGGTGATGTGCTCGCGTTCCACCGCTTCGAGACTCGCGGAGTGGAAAGTACCCGCGAGCGTCGTCTCGGTTGTCTCGCGAAAAAGCGAATCCGGCAGATCTTCGGGTTGTATCACGTCACCGCGCGTGAGGACCGCGGCGCGCTCGAGTGAGTTGTGCAACTCGCGCACGTTCCCCGGCCATCGATACCTGGTGATCGCGGCCGCGGCGCCCGGCGAGAGTGACATGCGCGAGCGCCGATTGCGGATGCCCGCGGATTTCAGCATCCACTCCGCCAGCGGCAGGATATCCTCGCGCCGCTCGCGCAGCGACGGCACTCGCAGCGTGATCACGTTGAGGCGATAGAAAAGATCGTCGCGAAAATGGCGCCCCGCGACCTCGGCTTCCAAATCGCGATTCGAAGCGGCGATGATCCGGGCGTCAACGTGAATCACGCGATCGCCACCGACGCGTTCAAAGCTTTGTTCCTGTACAAAACGCAGGAACTTGGTTTGCAACTTGCCAGATAGGTCCGCGATCTCATCGAGGAAGACCGTGCCGCCATCGGCGGCCTCGAGCCGCCCCGGCTTGTCCTTGATTGCGCCGGTGAATGCGCCACGGACGTGGCCGAACAACTCGCTCTCCAGCAACTCCTCGGAAAGCGTGGTGCAGTTGACCACCACGAACACGCGATCGCGGCGCAGGCTCCAGCGATGGATCTGCCGCGCGACGACGTTCTTGCCGGTGCCGCTTTCACCGGTGAGCAGGATGGTGGCGTCGCTCGAGGCTGCCTGCTTCGCGGTCTCCAGCAGACGCACCATCGCGGGGCTATGCGAATCGAGCAGCGGCAGATCGTCTATCGCGTCGCGCAATGCGCGATTCTCAGCTTGCAGGCCCTGCAACTGGATGGCGCGCTCGACGATGAGCTGGATCTCCTCGAGCGAGAACGGCTTGGTGACGTAGTCATAGGCGCCGGCCTTCATCGCAGCGACGGCGTTTTCGACGGTTGCGTAGGCCGTCATCAGGATGACGAGAATGTCCGGATGAATGCGCCGCGCTTCCTTGAGGAGCTCCAACCCGTTCATTTCGGCCATCCGGAAGTCCGTCAGCACCAGGTCGAAGCGCGACTCAACCAGCATGGCGCTCGCCTTCGCGCCATTTTCCGCCTCGCTCACCTGATGTCCGAGCGATTCGAAAAACCGGACCAGACTCAGGCGGATATTCTTTTCGTCGTCGACGATGAGCAGTCTGGCCATCAGGTCTCTGAACTTACGGGAAGCTGCACGATGAAGCGGCTGCCGTGGCCGACATTGCTCTCGACGAAGATGCGGCCGCCATGCGCCTCGACGATGTCCTTGACGATCGCAAGTCCGAGTCCGGCCGAGCCCGGCGAATAGCCGTTGGCGCCATACTGCGCGAAGCGTTCGAAAACATGGTCGCGAATTTCCGGCGGGATGCCTGGGCCGGTGTCCGCGACCTCGAGCCGCGCGAAATCATTTCCCGATGGTCCCGCGGCGATCTCGATGATTCCACCTGCTGGGGTGTAGCGCAGCGCATTGCCGATAAGGTTGGAGATCATCCACGAGAGCTTCACCGGGTCGCCCTCCATCTCGGGCAGCCTCCCGATGTGAGTCTCGATACGAATTTTCTTTTCCTGCGCCTGAATGGTGAAGCGCTTGGCCACGTCCTCGACGATCTTCGCGAGATCGAGCGGCACCCGTTGCACGGCGATCAGCGGAATCTGCCCGCGTGCGAGGTTGAGCAGATTGTCGGCGAGCTGCTTCATCCGCGAGGCCTCTTCGAGAATCGCGCGCAGGACTTCCCGCTGCTTGGGCGTGAGCGAGTCTTCTTCACGGCGCAGAAGCTCCGCCAACAGCGCCAGCGATGTCAACGGCGTGCGCAGCTCGTGCGACAGCGTCGCGACCAGATTGGTGCGCGCGCGATCCTGATCGCGCAGGTAAGTGACATCCTGCAGGATGAGCAGCGTACCGAGCGCGCGGCCCTCCTGCCGCAGTGGCACCGGCTTGAGCACATATGAATGATCGCGTCCGCGAATATGCAGTTGCACCTCGACCCGTGCCACCTCCGAATCGGCCTTGCGCAGATTGCGAATCGAGTCGCGCACCCGGAGGTAGTGCGGATGGTTGCTGCTCAAGTCATCGAAACGGCTGCCCAACGCCTCGGCGGGCTCGATGCCCATGATCAGCGCGGCGACCTCATTGATGTGCGCGACGATCCCATCCGAATCGATCAGCACCACACCGTCTTCGAGGCTTTCGATAATCGCTTCGGTCTTGCTCTTCTCGTAAACGACGCGTTCCACATTCATGCGATCGTAGTGCTCGAGGCGCTCGGCCATCTGGTTGAACTCGCGCGCGACCTCATCGAGTTCGGCGAGGTTCTGCGGTCCCAGGCGCACATGGGTCTTGCGCTGACTGACGCCGCGCAGGCGCTCGACCAACTCAGTGAGCGGCCGCGACAGCGCCCATCCCAACCAAATCGAAAGCGCGGCGCCAAGCAGCAACAGGATCGCGAATCCGGAGGCGATCTCGTAGGTGAGATGGGTGCCGAGCTGACTGGCGCGGCTGTCGGCGCGGAACATCGCGGCCTTGTTGAGCGCGATGAGATCATCGACGCGCCCGTGAAGTTCCTCGAATTCCTTGTCGTACCGCACGCCGGGCGGAGAGTTGGCGGCCTCGTCGAAGAGCTTGCGCGCCCGGGCTTCGATGTCGTTGGCGAGCGCGGTCTCACCCACCTCGGTGATGTCGTGCTGCTCGAGGTCCATCCAGTGCATGAAGGTGTCGCGCGCCGCCGGCAGCGCCTCGCGGGCTTTGCCTTCGCGCTCCGCGAGCTCGAGAGTCCGCAGCGCCGCGTGCAGGTGCTGGCCGACCTCAATGCTGATGTAGTTGCGGTAGAGCGTTTCGCGAATCGCGCCACCAAGGCTGCCCAGGCGCGGCAGCGCATAGACGCCGAGCACAATCACCAGGGCGAGCAACAACAGAGTGCCGTTGCGGATCCTGCTGCGGAGCGAGGAAGTCATCGGGTATTCTCCGGCTTGCTCTCATCGAGGGCCTGGTCACCAACGATTTCGATGTCGAGGTCTTTTGCTTCCGCCAAAAGGCGTTCGGTTACAGCCTTGCGCAACCAGCGCCGCCAGAATGGCTCGTGAGTGCGCCCGATGATGATTTTTTCGACGCCGCGTTCGCGCGCGAAATCGAGCATCGCCTTGACCGGATCCACCGCCTTCAGCCACACCGTTTCCGCGCCGAGCTCGCCGGCGAGATTGATGTTGTCGAGCAGCGCGACGAAGTTGGAGGTATCGATCTTCCGCACCGATTCGGCGGGCGTCTCGACATGCACCGCGAACCAGTCCGCATTGAGCTGCCCCGCGATGCGCGCGGCCTTGTGCAGCAGCCGTTTGCCGTCTTCGGGATTCGAGGAGAGCCCCACCATGACGCGCTCGAAGACCTGCGGACGGCGACCACCTTCCCTGCGCAGCGCCTCCTGCTCCTGGCGCTGGCGATTGATTCCGCGCGCCACCTCGCGCAGTGTGAGCTCGCGCAACGAGGTCAGGTTGCTGGGCTTGAAAAAATTCTTGAGCGCCTGCTCGACCTGCGCCGCCGGATAAATCTTGCCCTCGCGCAGGCGTTCGCGAAGCTGTTCGACCGTGACGTCGATGTTGACGATCTGATCCGCTTTCGCGATGAACGAGTCGGGCACCACCTCGCGCACCTCGATGCCGGTGATGCGCTTCATCAGCGGATTGAGCGTTTCGATGTGCTGGATGTTGATCGCGCTGATAACGCTGATGCCGCTTGCGATCAGCTCCTCGATGTCCTGGTAGCGCTTCTCATACTTCGATCCCGGCACATTGGTATGCGCCAGCTCATCGACGATGGCGACCTCCGGCTTGCGCGCGACAATCGCGTCGAGATCCATTTCATTGAGCGTGGCGCCGCGATACTCGAGGGTGCGCCGTGGGATCACCTCGAGGTCGCCGACTTTCTCCAACGTCTCGGCGCGACCGTGGGTTTCGACCAGGCCGACCACTACATCGATTCCCTTGGCGCGCAGTTGATGCGCCTCTTCCAGCATCTCGTAGGTTTTCCCTACCCCGGCGGC
>JBGPMZ010000232.1:0-5241 GCA_041487255.1 Binataceae bacterium (SeqCode)
CCGATGGCGCTTGCATCGATCGCGGCGGGCGCCGACGGCCTGCTGATCGAGGTGCATCCGAACCCCGCGGTCGCGCTTTCCGACGGCCCGCAGCAACTGCGGCCCGATCATTTTGCCGAGCTGGTTGCGGCGGTGAAGCCGGTGGCCGAAGCAGTCGGCCGCACGATGTAGCCGGTTGGACGAATGGCCCTGCGCACGAAAGCCAAAGCGTCGGATCGGGTTGGAGAACTGGTCGCGTTCGTTCAACGCGAACTGAAGGATCGCGCCGATCCGCGCAGAGCTGTGGTGATGGCGGCTTACATGAAAACCATGATGCCGTTTTACGGCGTGCCGAAACCCGATCGGGATCCGATCCATCGCGAACTTAAGAAGCGCTTCCCGATTTCCAATCGCAAGGATTATGAGCGCGCGGTGCTCGGTCTTTGGAAGTTGCCGCATCGTGAGGAGAAGTACTTCGCGATCGATGTCGCGCGGATCTGGCGCGACTTCATCATCCCTGCTTCGATACCGCTATATCGGCAACTCGTCGCAGAAGGCGCGTGGTGGGATTTTGTTGATGAAGTCGCGGCGCATCTGGTCGGAACCGTCCTGCTGCATCATCGCAAGGAAATCGCGCCGATCATGGATCGCTGGATCAACGACGAAGACAAATGGATTCGGCGCGCCGCGATACTCGCGCAGCTGACCCACAAGGATAAAACCGATCACGCGCGCCTGTTTCGCTACTCGCTCGCGCAGGCGGCCGAGAAGGACTTCTTCATTCGCAAGGCGATCGGATGGGCGCTGCGCCAGTATGCCTACACCTCGCCCGAGCGGGTGCGCGAGTTCGTCAATAAGAATCGCGACAAGCTGTCGCCGCTCACGTATCGCGAGGCGTCGCGCGTACTGATAAAGCAGGGCGTGATGGGTTAGATGCCACTTTCGGACGATCGGACAAAAGGGCCGCCCGCGAAGCCGCTCGCGCTCAAGGCCGGCGACACGGTGGGCGTGATATCGGCGGCGGCCGCCGTCGAACAGAAATCGCTGGAGCGCGGGCTCGAATTGGTTCGTTCGATCGGCTTTCGCGCGCGAGTCTCGAAGCACGTGCTCGATCGCGACGACATTCTGGCCGGCTCCGATCGTCAGCGCGCCGAGGAGTTGCAGGCATTCTTCGCCGACCCCGACATCCGCGCGATTTTCATCGCGCGCGGAGGCTACGGCTCCGGGCGGATTCTCCCGCTGCTGGATTTCGACGCGCTCGCGCTCACGCCCAAGCCCTTCATCGGATTTTCCGACCTTACTTTTCTGCTCAATCCGATTGTCGAGCGCGCCCGGATGGTCGCATTCCACGGCCCGATGCTCGCTATCGATCATCCAATCGAGGAGCGAAATCGCCGGTCATTCGAGCATCTGCGAAAACTGCTGGTTGGCGAGACCGATAGCTTCGAAATGGAGGCGCAGCACATCGTCCATCCCGGCTCGGCTGAGGGCGAGTTGATGGGCGGATGCCTTTCGATTGTCGCCGCGATGCTTGCTACGCCCTATGCGCCGAACTTCGACGGCAAGATCTTGTTCCTCGAGGAAGTTGGCGAACGCGCGTATCGAATCGACAGGATGCTCGTGCAGCTCCGGCAGTCGGGTGTGCTCAGCCGCTGCGCGGGTATCGTCTTCGGCGCGATTCGTCCCTTCGGCGGCGAGGAGAACGAGGCGCGGATGATTCAGCGTTTCGTGGCGGAGCAAACCAGCGGGCTCGAAATCCCGGTCCTGTTTGGAATCGACGCCGGCCACTACACCAACAATCTCGCGCTCCCGTTTGGAGTGAGTGCGCGGATCGATTCCTCCTCGCGGCGGCTGACCATTTTGGAATCCGGCGTCTGCTGAAATTCAGTTCGCTGCTCTGACGTGCGATCGTCTTCCGCGCTAGTATCTTCTTTCATCGAATTACCATGCGGAGGTTCCAGGTTTGGGATGGCGTGAGGTAGAGCAGGCGTTCAACCACGCCGTCGAGCACCGCGTCTTCCCCGGAGCCACCGCCGTGGTGCGCATCGGCGCCGACGTGGTCTTCGAGGGCGCTTTCGGATTTCGGACGCTGGCGCCGCAACCGCGCGAGATGAAGATCGATACCGTCTTCGATCTCTCATCGCTCACCAAGGTTCTGGCCACGACCATCGCAGTGATGATGCTCACGCGCGAAGCCAAGTTGAAGCTCGACGATCGCCTGACGCGTTTCTTCCCGAACTTCGGCGTGCACGGTAAGGACCGCGTCACCCTTCGCCATCTGCTTGCACATTGCTCGGGCCTCGCGGCGTGGCGGCCGTTTTACAAGCTCGTCGAAGGCAGCGAGCGCGGCGGCAAGGTCAATTTCATGTCGAGCCCCGGCGCCAGGCAATGGATCTTCGACGAGATTCATCGCGAGAAGCTGGAGGCGCCGTCAGGTACTAAGGCGATCTACTCCGATCTGAATTTCATCGTTCTCGGCGAGGCGGTTGAGCAAGCGGCGGGAGTCCCGCTGCAGCGCTTTTGCCATGAACGGATTTATCGCGCGCTCGGCCTGCGGGCGACCGGCTTCATCGACCTTTCAACGGCGCGCATGAGCAAGTTGGAGCCGGTGCTGGAGATGTTCGCGGCAACCGAGAATTGTCCCTCGCGCAAGCGCCTGCTCATTGGCGAGGTCGACGATGAGAATGCGTTTGCGATGGGCGGTGTCGCGGGTCACGCGGGACTCTTTGCGCCGGTCCGCGAGGTCGACCGTATCGCGGCCGAGTTGATCGCCTGCTACAAAGGCCGCTCCAATTTCATCCCGCAGAACATCGTGCGCGAGTTCTGGACTCGCGATGGTGCGGTGCCCGGCTCGACCTGGGCGCTCGGGTGGGACATGCCATCGCCACGGCATTCGAGCTCCGGGCATCGCTTTCCGCCGACGGCGGTGGGGCATCTGGGCTTTACCGGAACTTCGATTTGGATCGATCCGGAGCGCGAAATCTCGGTCTCCATCCTCACCAACCGCGTCCATCCCTCACGCGATAACCAGGCCATCCGCGAGTTTCGCCCGAGGATTCACGACCTGATCATGGAGGCTATCGACGGTGCCTGAGTCGGATGCTGCGGATCGACTCTCGCGAGTGCCCGCCTCGCCGAAGCACGTGCATCTGATCGGGGTGGGCGGCACCGCGATGGCGGCGCTTGCCGGGATGCTCGCCGCGCGTGGCTTTCGCGTTACCGGTTCCGATCGCGAGCTCTATGAGCCGACCGCGTCGCTGCTGAAGCAATCGCAGGTCGAGGTCAAAAGCGGTTTCGCGGCGCAGAATCTCGATCCCGCGCCGGGTCTGGTCGTCGTCGGCAACGTCATCATGCGCAACAATCCGGAAGCCGAGGCGCTGCTTGCGACTTCGATTCCATATCTGTCGATGCCCGAGGCGCTGTGGCATTTCTTCCTCCAGCACAAGCGCGTGCTGATGGTGGCGGGAACGCACGGCAAGACCACTTCGACCTCGATGATCGCGCATGTGCTCAATGAGGCGGGACGCGATCCCTCGATGATGGTTGGCGGCGTTGCGAAAGATTTCGGCTCGAACTATCGGCTTGGCAACGGCGGCGACTTCATCATCGAGGGCGATGAATACGATACGGCATTTTTCGACAAAGGTCCGAAGTTCCTGCATTACCACGCCAACGCAGCGATCGTCACCGCGGTGGAGTTCGATCACGCGGATATCTATCGCGACCTCGAGCACGTGAAGTCGTCGTTCCGTGCGCTGGTGGATCAGATGGACGCGAGCCGCCTGCTCGCGGTATGCGCCGATTTTCCCGAGGCGCTCAATGTCAGCGAAAAGGCGCGCGCACGGAAGCTTACCTACGGACTCAAAGCGGGAGATTTTCGCGCGATCGACATTCGCATGGCGGCTGACGGCGCACACTTTTCAATTACCCGCGGCGGACGCCACCTGATCGACAAGGTTCATCTTCCCATCGGCGGTCGCATGAACGTCGCGAACGCGCTCGGGACATTCGTTCTGCTCAGCGAATGCGGACTAAGTGCGGATGAAATCGCGCGCGGACTGAAATCGTTCACCGGCGTAGTGCGCCGCCAGGAAGTGATCGGCGAGGCGGGAGGGGTCACTATCGTCGATGACTTCGCGCATCATCCCACGGCGATTCGCGCTACCCTCGAAGCCGTCGCCGAGCGTTTTACCGGGCATCGGATCCTCGCTGCCTTCGAGCCGCGCTCCAACACCGCGCGCCGCAACGTTTTCCAGGCGGGATTCGCGACCGCATTCGATCGCGCGTCGCGAGTCTATCTCGCGCCGTTCTATTTCAAGGAAAACGATCCGATTCCCGAAGATCAGCGCCTCGACGCCACCGAGCTGGCCGATGAAATAACCGATCGCGGGCCGCTCGCGGTCGCGTGCGATTCGAACGAAAAAATCCTCGCGTCGATGCTGCACGACGCCCGTCCCGGCGACATTGCGCTCTTCATGTCCAACGGCCCGTTCGAGAATCTGAAGGAACGCTTCCTGGCCGCGTTGGCCAATCAGTAGCCGAGCCGGCGATCGACCACATTGAGCAGCGGCTGGCCTGCGCTGAAGCGACGGAGGTTGTCCGCGAACAGCGCGCACGCCTTGTCCATGTAACCGCGATTGGCGCCCGACATATGCGGCGTCAGGATCACATTCTCGAGGTCCCAGATTGGGCTTTCCTTCGGCAGCGGCTCCTTCTCGAAGACGTCGAGTCCGGCGCCGCCGATCGTGCCTGCCTTCAACGCGTCGATGAGCGCGCTCTCGTCAATGACTTCACCGCGGCCGATATTCACGATGTAGGCGCCGGGACGCATCGCCGCAATTTCGCGCGCGCCGATGAATTTCCGCGTGTGCTCGGTCAGCGGCAGCGTAACGGTCAGGTAGTCCGATTCGCGGAGGATCTCCTCGCACTGTTCGGGTCCAAAAAACTTCTCGGGAACAATGCCGTCCGGATCTCCGAGTCCTGCCGGACACCATCCTTCGTCCCGCCGGTTGCCCGGATCGCGCTTGAGTGCGAGAACGCGCATCCCGAGCGCTTTAGCCAGGCGCGCCGTTTCGCGCCCGATCGATCCATAACCGATGATGCCGAGCGTCTTGCCGCGCATCTCTTCGACCGTTCCGGGAAATCCCGAACGAAGCCATTCGTGGCGAAGCTGCGCACGAATCATGAGATGGAACCTATGCGCATACGCCAGCATCGAGGCGATGGTGTACTCGGCGATCGGCGTCGCATGAATTCCGCTAC
>JBGPMZ010000233.1:0-5200 GCA_041487255.1 Binataceae bacterium (SeqCode)
GAACATCGATTTCCTGCTGGCCCCGAGGATTGCTACGCGGCGACGCAGTGGGCGACGAAGAACGCCGCGTCGCTCGGAAGCGACGCTGATCATATCGCGGTCGGTGGCGACAGCGCGGGCGGCAACCTCGCCGCGGCGGTATCGTTGATGGCGCGCGATCGCGGCGGCCCGCGCATTCGTCATCAGATGCTGATCTATCCTGTGACCGACGCTGCGATGGATACGGCATCGCAAAAGGAATTCACCGCCGACGGCTTCGTGCTATCGAAGCTCGATATGGAATGGTTCTGGGGCTACTACCTCGCCAATCCCAAGGACGGAGAGAATCCGTACGCGTCCCCGATGCGCGCGAAGGACCTGAAAAACCTGCCGCCCGCGCATGTCATCACCGCTTCGCACGACCCGTTGCGCGACGAAGGTGAGGCATTCGCGGAGCAGCTCAAGAAGGCCGGCAACAAGGTCAAGCTGAAGCGGTACGACGGCGTGGTGCATGGCTTCGTCAGCCTGCAGGCGGCGATCGATCAGGGAAAGACCCGACCCGGGAGTTGGCCGAGGAGATGAAGGCGTCGCTCAAATAGATCGGTGGTGCGCGTCTCGGACCAGAATCCAGCGCTGCGGTCCCTCTCCGACCCGTCACAGTTCATGCTCGCAGCCATCGCATGAACTGCGCCCGGCCACCTCCCCCGATCAACGGGGGAGGCGCACAAAGACGGAGCAGGCGCACCAATAATACGGCGAGGCGCGGGCACAGCGGCACTGAAAAAGCTTGCGCTCTCGCGCTACACTAACGCGCGATGCCGACACGACCGCGCAACAACCGTAAGATAATCACCAGCGCCGAGCCCTCGCAGCCGGCGTCGATCCTCGGACTCGAAGATAGCCGTCTCAGCGACCTCTACCATTTCCTGCTCACCGAATCGTGGCCGACGCTGCTGGCCGGCATCGTGTTGATGTTTGTCCTGGTCAACGCGATATTCGCTGTTGTCTACCTGCTCGATAAGGGCATCGAGAATGCGCGAACCGGTTCTTTCGCCGACGCGTTTTTCTTCAGCGTGCAGACCATGGCCACCATCGGCTATGGCAAGATGGAGCCCGATACGTTCCTCGCAGAAGTCATGATGAGCATTGAGGCGCTCACCGGGCTCATCGGCCTCGCGATGGTGACCGGGTTGGTGTTCGCGAAGTTCTCGCGCCCCAGCGCGCGGGTGCGCTTCAGCCGGGTTGCGATCGTTTCCAATCGCGATGGAATTCCCAGCCTGCAGTTCCGGATGGCGAACATGCGCGCCAACCGCATCGTCGATGCGAGCGCGCGGGTGATCTTCGGGCGGCAGGAACGGACCCTCGAGGGCGAAGAAATGCGCCGCTTCTACGATCTGAAGCTTCAGCGCGATCGCAATGCGATGTTCGTCTATTCGTGGACCGCCATCCATCCGATAACCGACGACTCGCCGCTGCGCGGCCTCACGCAGGAGGCGATGGAAGCTACGCGCACCGAGATAATCGTATCGGTAGTCGGACTGGACGAAACCTTCGCGCAGACCATCCACGCCCGCCATGTTTATCAGCCGCGCGACATTTTGTGGGGCCGCCGCTTCGTCGACGTGCTGGAGCGCGGCGCCGACGGAGTCCTTTCGATCGACTACACCCACTTCGATGATGTGGTCCCGATCAAGTAGCTTTACGCAGGCGCCCTCGCACTCCAGAGCCGAACCGTCGGCGTGGAGTGCAGGTGATTCGAGACTATTTCTTTCGGGCCGACACGCTAGCGCCTTCTGATTTCTCCTCTTCAACATGGCTCGGCTTTACCGGGTAGGGGGCTTCCAAGGAAGCCCATTCTGGAGCTTGCGAAGCAGCACGTCGGACCTCTTCCCAAATCTTCTGCGGATCTATTTCTTTGGTCTCTTCGATTTCCTTTTGGTCCTTCATACTGGTTCCTCACGCTCCGCCTATTTCATATGCTCACGGCGTCTTCGATTTTGGGTCTGCGATCTTGGAGAAGAGTCCGGGTCCGAGAGTCTTCTCAAAAAACAGTTTTGCGGCGATTTCCTCCCTCTGAATATAAGTGTGTGGCTGCATCGTCAATCGAAGCCCGACTGGATTTTTCTCCAGCTCGCCAGATCGCGTCTTTCGCCTTGTCTCTCGCCCTTCTTTGGTCTTCATTGAAAACAGATCGTATCGTCGCGGGGCTATTCCGACGAATGGCTCAAACTTGAGTTTTGATTTGGTGTCCGCGTCTTCTATCGAAATAGCATCGCTGTGGAATTCAGAAGCTAGACTCTTCGGATACGGCTCGACATAGACCACCCGCCGAATCCCAGCGTCTATTATATGTTTCGTGCAGCCGTGACAGGGGAACGTAGTAGTGAAGAGCGTCGTCGACTTCACAGAAGTGCCCACACGAGCAGCCGCCATCAGGGCGGACATTTCCGCATGGACTGCTCGACCGAACTCGGTAAGGTTCATAATCCGAGCTCCCGAGCTTTTTAGTCTTTCGCACGCACGGTCTAATTTCTCGGTTTGGTCTTTCTCGGGTTCCTGCCTCCAACCGGGGTCAAGCTCTCCTAATATTTCGGCGATGAGATCACGTTGCATCTGGTCGTTAGAGTCCCTGCCACGTATGTGATCGCGAGCATCGACGTGCTCCTCTTGGCGGGACTGCGCAGGATCTTTTTCCCAGTAGGCGCCGCCGCCAAACCGCGGGACTTCGTTCGATCCAACAGCCAATACATCTCCGTCCTCATTGATGATAGAGGCTCCAACCTGCCTCGCTAATGAGGCTGAACGGAGGGCGGCTGCATGAGCAATGTACATGGCGTATTCATCCTTGGTCGGCGTGATGATCCGCTCTCCAAATAGAAGAGAAAGAAAACGGTTAAGTTGTTCCTCCGACCTTTTTGCACCGGCGTCTGTATTTGAGACTGCGATAAAAGCGTCAGCTAGATGAAACGTATCGCGGAATTTCTGGCCAAATTCAGGGCGCTCGTGTTCATCGATTCTAACCAACTCGTCGGCCTGAGGCTTAGATAATCCTAGCATTCGGAGAGCCCGAGTTCGTTCCTTGGCCGAGCAATAGAGGCCAAGAACGTGCAGCCCGTCCTCGTAGATCGAGCGAAGCCGGTAGACCTCCTCCGGGTGTTTAAGTTGCCGGAGGATAAAGGCCTTTCCAGGAAAGCTTTTTGGTCCCGTCGCAGGCCGTTTCTGATTGATGTGCGACGCGGCCACGACAGCCAGAGCATCGGGGTCGTAAGCTTTTCGAAGTTCGTCGCCTCTTGCGATCAACGTCCTTAACCGCACGTACGGAGTGGAATCTCTGGGCGGGGGAGGAGTACTGAGTGAAAACGCATTCATAAGCGAACTCAAATGAATCAGTTCGCTCTCGTACCCTCGCTTCGCCAATTCTTCAATCAAGATCCTGACGAAGAAGTCTATCGGCGTCCCGATTGCTGCGACGACGGCGAAGACCAGCTCAGCGCGATTTTCCATTATCTCTAAACAGACCGTTACCACTTGGAGACCATTTACAGCAACGACGCTTCTAAACCCTTCCGTGGAATACAGGCACTAACTGGTCTTTCCTGGCCGCGCTTGACGATTGCCATAATCAGATGATAACTATTATCAGGTAATCGATGGAACTAAAGCTGATCAATGAGGGACGCCGCGCCGGCTATGCCGCCGGACGCCTCGCGGAGTTCGCCCAGCGATGCCGCAAGGGCGGCCTCGCGGTGACCCCGCAGCGTCTCGCGATCATCAAGGCACTGCTCACCTCGGCCGAGCATCCGCGCGCCGATGCGGTGTATGAGGTGGTGCGGCGCGAGCATCCTCATATATCGCTTGCGACGGTGCATCGGACGCTGGAAACGCTGTGCGAGATTGGCGAGGCGCGTAAGGTCACCACGCTGCACGACAGCGCGCGCTACGACGGCAACCTCGCGCCGCATCATCATGTGGTATGCGTGAAGTGCCGGCGCGTGCGCGATATCGAGATTCCCGAACTGGAGCAGGTGCTCCGGGGCCGCGCGGCGATCGGCGATTTCAAGGTGCTCGGCAGTTCGCTCGAAATCCAGGCGCTGTGCTCGGAGTGCCGGACGCGGAGCGCGAAGTCCGATGAGAACCATCGCCCGCGGCGGCCGAAAGGCGCCTCGGGCCACAAGTCAGCCTAGCAACGATCATAAATAAACAGGTCCGAACGGTCAGGAGGAAGAAATGCCCAGTCTAAAAGGAACCAAAACCCATCAGAATCTGAAGGAAGCGTTTGCCGGCGAGAGCCAGGCCAATCGGCGCTACATGTACTTCGCCAAGGTTGCCGACGTCGAGGGTCAGCCTGAAATCGCGGGCCTGTTCCGCGACACCGCGGAAGGCGAGACCGGCCATGCGCATGGCCATCTCGATTACCTCAAGCAGGTGGGCGATCCCGCGACCGATCTGCCGATTGGCGATTCGCTGCTCAACCTGAAAGCCGCGGTGCACGGCGAGACCTACGAGTACACCGACATGTATCCCGGCATGGCCAAGACCGCGCGCGAGGAAGGGTTTGCCGAAATCGCGGACTGGTTCGAGACCCTCGCCAAGGCCGAGAAGTCGCATGCGGGCCGCTTCGGCAAGGCCGCCGACACCCTGAGGTAGTCTCATCCCGCATGCAGTGCCGGCCGACGAGTGTCGTGGCCGGCATCGACAACTTCGAGAGACTTCGGTCGCCGGGTGCAGATGCGAGCTTCTCACCCGGCGATGACTTTTCGCATCGCATCACCACGAGGCTGATTCCACATGAGCCGGATCTCGTCCCAGCCGACCGATGGGCTTACCTACAACGCCACCGAGCCAAAATACTGGAGCCGCGAGGGCCTCGATAAAGAAGTCACTCGCGTGTTCGACATCTGCCAGGGCTGCCGGCTGTGTTTCAATCTGTGCCCGTCGTTTCCGGCGCTATTCGATGCGGTCGACCATAAGAAAGACGCGGACGTTCGTCTGCTCAGCGCCGACGAGAAACGCAATGTCGTCGACCTCTGCTATCTGTGCAAGATGTGCGAGATTCGATGCCCCTACACTCCGCGTGACGGGCACGAGTTCCAGCTCGACTTCCCGCGCCTGATGCAGCGCGACAAGGCGGTCACCGCGAAAGAGTCCGGGGTCCAATTCCGCGACAAGATGCTGTCGAATCCCGATCGCCTCGGGAAGCTTGGGAGCCTGCTGCCCGGAC
>JBGPMZ010000234.1:0-5198 GCA_041487255.1 Binataceae bacterium (SeqCode)
AGCCTTGTTGCGCGAATACTTTCATCCTGCGCTCGCGATGCGCTACGAGCGCATGATTCGTGCGCTTGTACGGAGCCAATCGTTGTCGCCGTTCGCCCGGTACTTAACCACAGCCATTGCCTCACCTCACCACACCCAAGACCGGCTTGAAACAACCAGCTTGATGTTAGTAGGCAGATATACGAAGGTCGATGCGGAACGTTGACGAGTTCTTTAATATTCGATCGGAACGGTGTGAATTCCTGAGGTGATGGAGACGAACGAACAATTGCTGATGGATATCTCTTCCTCAGGGTACGAGGAGAGGAAAGTGCAACTGCGGTTCTATAGCCGACGAGGTCTAAAGGACTGGGTTTCCGCGAGGGAGAGGTTGCTCGCCGACGCGTTCGCGTCGGCCCTCGCCTTAGGTCTAGTTGTCGGTGTGTCAATCACGGGATGCTCGAGTTCGCGAGCGCCGGCTGCCTCAGCGGTTCAAGCCAACGCTTTCAGCCCGGATCCTGAGATCGACGCGATTCTCGAGAGGTCCTGCTTTCAGTGTCATTCGAACTCTGGAAGCGCCCCGTGGTATGCTGCCGTTTCGCCGACATATCTCGCCGCTAACTCTGCTCGCGCGGCTCTCAACTTGTCGGATTGGCAAGCCTATAGTGCCGAGAAGCGGGCGGCCGAGCTGAAGAGCATCGAGCAGGCGGTCAGGGCAGAATCGATGCCGCCCAGCGACTACACCGTGCTGGACCATTCGGCGCGCCTTCGCGAAGATCAAAAACAAGCCCTGATAAAGTGGGCGGCGCAGCCGTCACGTTGAGACTCGCCAACCTATTCAACCAGCGATCCGATGCACTGCAAGTAAAAATGGAAGCGAAGCGAGTGACTTCGCAAGGAGCCAAGTGGCACCATGTCGGAGTTTGCCTGCATATGAGGGCGACTCATTTGCCAGGCTGGCATTCCTCGTTCTCGAGATAGCGGGATCTTCGCAGTTATCGTGCGCTCTTCCAACTCAATTCGCTCCTGGAGGAGATCGCGCTGAAGGAGTTCGCTAGACGTCGGCGACCCGCTTCGAAACTGAGGATAATCGCCAGGCCACAATCGCGTAGGGACACGCTATGCTGGTGCTGAGGTCGCAGCATGAAAATCGACTATGCAGTTCTCGCGGATGCGGCGCAGGCGGTGGGCGGAAAAATCTTTATTCTTGGCGGAGGGTGGAATGTGTTCCGCAGTCCGAACTTTCCGGCACCGGCGCAGTTTGCGGTCGCGCTCGGGCTCGGATTCGCCGGTAACGAGATCGGCGTCATGTGTCCGATAAAAATTGTGATTGCCGATGAAGCCGGAGTTCCCATCGTCCCTGAATTGAACGGTCAAATCGAAACTGGGCAGCTCGCGCCCGACCTGCCGGCGGGACTTCCGGTCAAGGTTCCGGTGGCATGGAATATCAACCTGGCACTACCGCGTCCAGGACGGTACGCCATCATCGTAACGGCAGGCTCGTCGCAGGTGGACCTGTCGTTTAATGCTGTTTTTGTCGGTCAGCGGGTTCAATTCCCCTCTGAATCGTCGTCGGTCCCGCCCTCCGAGCGCGGCAACTGAATCCGAGCGTATACCGGACGAAACCGCGAGCCATCAGGCCTGCGCGGCGCCCGATGGCCATTCCTACAACTTGCTTCCGATGTTAGCCTCTTTCGCAAGCGACAGTGCTCTCCGCGGCCGCGATGAAGTTACCTTGAGGGAGAGCATCCTGGCGTTACATCGATGGAAGAACAATCCAAGTCAGATCAACATCTGACAGCGCAGCCGCACGCAGGCAGACGACCCACACTCCCGCGCAAGATCGCAGTGCTGACTTCGGGTGGCGATGCGCCCGGGATGAATGCGGCTATCCGCAGCGTGGTGCGCGTCGCGGGCGCTGCGGGTATCGAGGTGTTCGGCGTGCAGCGCGCGTTCGAAGGCCTGCTCTATGGCAAATTCATTCCGATGCCGAGTCGCGCGGTCGCGAATATCATTCAGCGCGGCGGCACCATCCTGGAGACCTCCCGCTCTGACCAATTCCGCACCCCTGGCGGGCGAGCGCACGCGGCCGAGAATCTCCGCTATCACGGCATTGGCGCACTCGTGATCATCGGTGGCGACGGCAGCCTCAAGGGCGCGCGTGCCCTGGCCGACGAAACTGACATCAAGGTGATGTTCATTCCGGGTTCGATCGACAACGACGTCCCGGGCAGTGATTTCTCAATTGGCTTCGATACCGCGGTCAACACCGCACTCGAGGCGATCGATCGAATCCGTGATACGGCGTTTGCCTACGAGCGGCTGTTTTTCGTCGAGGTGATGGGTCGCGACTCGGGCTTCATCGCAATGGCGGTGGCGATTGCCGGCGGCGCGGAGGCGGTGGTCGTCCCCGAAATGCCGATTGACGCGGAAGAACTAATTCATCGCATCGAGGAAAGTCAGGCACGTGGTAAGCGCTCGTCCATCGTGGTGGTATCGGAAGGTCCTCGGACCGGCGGCGCGGTCAAACTCGCGAATGCCATCAACGGACGCTTGGGCGAGGCGCCGCGGGTGGTCGTCCTTGGCCACATCCAGCGGGGAGGGTCGCCGACCGCGCGCGACCGGTTGCTCGCGAGCCGAATGGGTGCCGGCGCGGTCAAGGCGATCGTCGATGGGCGGCCCTCCTCTCTGGTCGGCGAGCGCCGCGGGGAAATTTGCTTCGTGCCGCTGCCTGAGGTTCCCGAAAAATCGCGCACCCTGGATACCGAACTGATCGACCTGCTTGCGATGCTGTCGCTATAGCTTCCTTTGCCTCTCTAGCCTTCTTCCTGGCGTGGTGCCTGCGCAATCCGCCGACCTGCACGGCCCGTATCACACATGCAAGCGTCAGAGACTTCGTTACTCGCGGGAACCTTTTGAATTAATAGCCGGTTATTTGGTCAGAAGAGGTTCCGATGTCCGAATTGCTGCGATTTCCGAAATCGCGACGGTCAGGCTTCGCCGTTGTCGAAGAAAGAAGGGACTGCGATGGTTGAGGCACGTTCTACCCCAGACGTGATCGTGGAGAATTTCGTTGGTCTCCATCAAATCCTTCCGTCCCAGTACTTCGATGTCTCGGGCGGTCATCGCCTCACCGCCGAGCAACGCTTGATGCTGGCCCTGCTCGCCGACGCCATCAACGTTTTTCAGCAGGGCGCGACCTCGCGCGCCACTCGCAAGCGCCTGCTTTATATTGATGCCGAACGATGGATCATGATGTCGGCGCAGCCGGGTCCGCACGCATTCACCTTCGATACCGTATGCGACGCGCTGGGTATCAACGCAGGTGTGCTGCGCCGGCGTCTGATTCTATGGAAGCATCGGGTGTGCCGCGACGTAGAACCGTACGCGACTTCACACCTCAGGCTGAAGATCACCCCCCGCGCGCGTCACCTGAGCCAGCGCCGGAGCCATCAGCGTTCCGCCTCGCGCCAGATGGCGACCGAATAGCGCCACTCGGCATCGCCGAGTGGCGTCCTGAGGCTCGGCGAAGGACCTTCCGAGGCACGATCCTCGAACCGCATTCCAAAGCGCTGTAAAACCCTCGTGACCATCTGCTAAAGATGGGTTCGATCGCGACATTTTCAGCGACAATCCAGGAGGACCTGCCCATCGTGGCAAACGTCAAGGATATATTCAGCGTAGAGGGAAAGGTGACCATCGTTACCGGCGGCGGCACCGGCATCGGCGAATCGATCGCCAAAGAGTTTGCCGCGCGTGGCGCCAAGGTGCTGATCGCGAGCCGCAACGTTGAGAATCTCACTAAGGTTCGCGATGACATCCGTAAGGCCGGCGGCACCTGCGAATTTACCACCGTCGATGTGCGCCAGGCCGACCAATGCGACGCAATGATCGAGACCGCGGTGAAGCACTTCGGCCGCCTCGATGTGCTCATCAACAATCACGGTGCGAGCATCACGACCCCGAGCTTCAATCTGTCGCCCAACGGATGGCGTGCGGTTATCGGCATCAACCTGGACGGGACGTTCTTCTGCTCGAAGGCGGCGGCGCGCCAGTTCATCAAGCAGGGCGACAAAAGCGGATCGATCATCAACATCTCCTCGACGGCTGGTGTGCATGGATCCACGACGATGTTGCCCTACGGCGCCGCGAAAGCCGGCGTCGTCAACCTGACGATCTCGCAAGCGGGCGAATGGGGTGAGCATGGCATCCGGGTAAACTGCATCGCGCCCGGACCGATCGACACCGAAGGCGCGGCGCCGCGCGTATGGCCGAATCCCAAGGTGAAGAAGGCAGTGGCGGATTCGCGCGCGTTGGGGCGTTTCGGCACCGTCGAGGAAATCGCGTACCCGTGCATCTTCCTGGCCTCGGAAGCGGCGAGCTATGTGACGGGCGCGCTGCTGATAGTGGATGGCGGCATCGGCCCCCGCTCGATCTGATGAAGCTTCTCCAAACTTGAAATCACAGTTTGTGATTTCAAGATGTGAAATGCGGTTGCCTCAATTGTGCGGTGGTTTGGTGCGCGTCAGACTCTTGAATCATCGTACGCAAATCGATCGCGCGCGATCATTTTCCGTCATCGCGGCGTGAAGCCGATCGCGCGGCGGCGGGGAGTTGCGGGAATCATCAGCTCGCGGATGGCATCGAAGACCACCTTGAACTGGGTGTCGTATTTCTTTTCGAGCGCATCGAACTTTCGTGCGAGTTGGACGTGAGAGGCCAGAATCCGCCGCAGACGCACGAAGGCGCGTATGATCTCGATGTTCACTTGAATCGCGCGCCGGCTGCGCAGCACGGTCGAGAGCATCGCCACTCCCTGCTCGGTGAACGCATAGGGAAACGAGCGGCGCATCCCGCCCCATCTTGAAATCACGATTTGTGATTTCAAGATGCGAAACTCCTGCTCGGTGAGTTGAAACATGAAGTCTTTTGGGAAGCGCGCGAGGTTTCGCTTGACGGCCTGGACTAACACGCGCGGTTCGACTTCGTTAGAGGCCGGCGAGAGTTGTACTGAGCATCACCCTCTGACTGCGCAAAAGAAAAATCTGCTGTTCGATCAGCTCAGCCAAGGTTTCGGACGTTTCACGAGGCGACGATAAACGCCTCTTCGCGACGCGACGCTTCATCTTAAAAAGGTTACCTCCCTGATCCCGATTGTCCGATCCGGGCGCTCGTCCAACGCCGCATCATCATGGTAATGCAGTCGACTTGATGCAATC
>JBGPMZ010000235.1:0-5171 GCA_041487255.1 Binataceae bacterium (SeqCode)
CCAACAATCACTGTGCTGACGGACGGCCGCTGCAAAAGCCAGTTCAACGCAACCTGCGGCACGGTCTTTTCCACCTGTGCCGCCACCCGCTCGATCGCATCCACAACGCGATAGAGATAATCTTCTTCCACCTGCGGACCGATATCGACGACGGTCTTGTTGTGCAGACGGCTGACCTCCGGCAGCGATTGGCCTCGCCGGATCTTGCCCGTCAAACGGCCCCAGCCAAGCGGACTCCAGACTACGGTTCCCACTTTTTGATCGAGCGCCAGCGGCATGAGCTCCCATTCGTATTCGCGGCCGATCATGGAGTAATACGCCTGATGTGCCACGTAACGCGGCCAGCCATAGCGATCCGAGACGGCCAGCGATTTCATCAAATGCCACCCGGAAAAATTCGAACAGCCGATATAGCGAATCTTGCCCGCGCGGACCAGATCGTTGAGCGCGCCGAGCGTCTCCTCCTGCGGCGTTTCCGAGTCCGGAAAATGAAGCTGGTAGAGATCCATGTAGTCGGTGTTCAGCCGCTTCAGGCTCGCCTCGGCGGCGGCCATGATGTAGCGGCGTGAGGCGCCCTTCATGAAGGGTCCGTCGCCCATCGCCATGCCGAACTTGCTCGCGACGATCACCTCGTGACGGCGGGGACCGAGCGCCTTGCCCAGCATCGTCTCGGAGCCGCCGCGATTCCCGTAGATGTCGGCAGTGTCGAACAGGTTGATGCCCTCGTCGAGCGCCTTGTTGACGACGACGCGGGTCTGCTCGGTATCGATGCGCATTCCGAAGTTGTTGCACCCCAGTCCAACCAGCGAAACCTTCAAGCCCGAATTGCCGAGATTTCTGTATTCCACCTGATGCTCCTTTTCGCTGCGGACTGTAGCTCAACTATTTTGATTCACCGAGGCGAAGCCGCGCGTACATCTCCGCCGAGGTGTCGAAATCCATGCTGGCGTGCTGCGCGCCGACCTGGATGTTGCGGAACAACACCTGCAACTCGCTCGGATCGTATACCGCGTGCGCGCCAGATCCGGAAAACAGACGCGCGACGGCGCGGCGGCACAACTCGACGCCGTAGGCGGCATTCCATCGCGCCCGCACGCGTAGCTGGTTGTCGCAATTCTCGCCGATCGCCATCAGCCGGTCGAATTCGTCGAGCGAGTTGTGAAGCAGCAGGTCCGCGCAATGGACTTCCGCCGCGGCTTCGGCGAGCCGGACCTGGGTTGGACCGTGATCGGCTTTGCGCGCGCCGGTCAGGATCACCTTGCGCTCGCGGGTGCGCTCGACGAAGCGGTTCAAGGCAGCCTTCGCCATTCCAACCAATGCGCTGAATCCCGAGGTAGCGAGCATCGCCTCAGCGGAAAGCCGATACAGATTAGTAGCGTGCTTCGAAGCATACGGACTCGCGCCGGAAAACATCGCGCGCGTCTGGATCGCGCGATGCGCCGGCACGAAGATGTCGTGCGCGACGACATCCTTGCTCCCGGTCCCTTGCAGGCCCATCACATGCCAGGTGTCATCGACCTCGATCTCTTCGCGAGGCACCACGAGATGCACGCCGGAGCCGCGCGTTTTCGGATCGGCGCATCCGAGCATCACCCACTGCGAATGATCGACGCCGCTACAGAACTGCCATCGCCCATTGACCCGATAACCGCCGTCGACCGGCTCGGCAGTGCCCTGCCATGACAGCGTGCCCGCGACGAGGCCGTCGCGACCGCCGCCGAAGACGTCGTCCTGCCCGGCCTCGGGAAGACATCCGACGCACCAATGATGCGCACCCATCACCATCAGCACCCATCCGCTCGATGAGCACGCCTGCGAAAGCGCGACGATAGCTTCGGCCTCGGTGCGCATCGGGAGTTCGTATCCGCCGGTTCGCTGCGGCTCGAGAATCTTGAACAGGCCGGCATCGATCATCAGGCGCATGCTCGCGGGAACGAGTTGGCGGGCAGCATCGCAGGCGCGAGCGTTTTCCGCCAACGCCGGGGAGATCGCGGCGACGCGCCGCATAATCTCGTCGTGGTCGATCTTCATCAGGATGAAGATTTACCACATCGCGGGGAGATACAAATGGAAAATGGGCGTCGGGGTAGCGATCAGACGGAGGTCGAGCGATTGGCCACGCGCGTGGCTGCCGCGAACATCGCGAGTGCAAACCCAACTGAAACGAGCACCGACCATCGAAACTGCGACAGAGTGCAAAAGCTGGTCGCCTCGCCGAGGTAGAGGCCGCGCCGCAGCGCAGTCATTCCGTAGCTAAGAGGATTCAGGCGCATCGGCCAGTAGAGCCAGGCCGGCACGCCGGTCGAAGGAAAGAACGCGCCCGAGAGCAGCCAGATCGGAATCAGGATCAGGTTCATGATCGCATGGAAGCCCTGAGTCGACTCGATGCGCCATGCGATCAGAAGGCCGATGCTGGTGAGCCCGAACGCGATGATCGCCATCATGCCGGAAGTGACGACGATCGCGGCGAGGTTGAGATGGATCCCAGCCAATGGCGCGAGTACCAGGAAGATGATCCCTTGCAGCAGAGCCAGCGTGGTCGCACCCAGCGCCTGCCCGAGCACCACCGTCGAGCGCGCGATCGGCGCGACCAGCACGCCTTGCAGGAATCCTTCCTTGCGATCCTCGACGGTGGAGATGGTCGCGAAGATCGCCGTGAACAGCAGTACCAGGACGATCACGCCGGGATAGAAATATTGCATGTAGTTAATGTCGCCCGGCATTCCGCTAGGACGAAACGAAGCCTTCAATCCCGCGCCGAGCAGTGCCCAGAAGACCAGCGGCTGCAAGAACGCACCGACCAGCCGGCTGCGCTGGCGCGCGAAGCGGGTGATCTCGCGCCACCACAGCGTGCCCGCCTGAAGGAAAATTTCTCTCATTGCGGCGCCTCTCCGGCGACCTCGAACCTATGGCCGGTGAGATGCACGAAGACATCCTCCAGCGTGGGTTTTCCGAATGACACCGATTCGATCTCCGCGCCGAAAGTGTCGACCAGCTCGCGGATCAGCTCATGACCGCGCGGCCGCTCGATGCGCAAAGTGCCATCGACGAGAGTGCTTTTGAGCTTAAGCTGTTGGAGCAGCTTGCGTTGCAGCAGCTCCGGCGCCGAGGCGTGGATCACGACCACATCGCCGCCCACTTGCGATTTGAGTTCGCCCGGCGCTGCGCACGCGGCCAGTTGACCCTGATGCAGCATCGCCTTCGCCAGCTCGACGCGACGCCGCATCCCGCCCGAGAGCGTCTCGACCAGATCGCGCGAGCGACTCGTGAGCCCGAGCGATTCAAGCATGACGGCGGCGCGGCCTTTGAGCGGGTGCCCGCTCATCCCATAGAGCCGCCCGTGATGCTGGAGGTTCTCCAGCACGGTGAGCTTGCCGTCGACGCTCGGATGCTGAAACACCACGCCCATCTTGCGGCGAATCTCGATGGTGTCGCCGGCGAGGTCGCGGCCCAGCAGTCGCGCGCGTCCCGTTTGGATCGGAATCAGCGTCGAGAGAATTCGGAACAGCGTGGTTTTGCCGCCGCCGTTGGGGCCGAGAAAGCCGAACACTTCGCCGCGCGCGATCGCGAAGCTTACGTCGTTCAGGGCCTTGCGTTCACCATATGAAAAGCCGAGCCCCTCAGCCTCCAGCGCTGGAGAGGAAGCGGGCTCGGTGCGAGGGTTTGCCTGGGGCAGTGGTGAAGCGGCCGACATTGCAGGTTCTTCGGTTGGGTCTTTCGCGAATCTCTCGACAGTACGACCAGGTCATTATTCCCCGCGCGGTCGGCAGGGGCAATGTCGCAGCGAACGATGGAGTTGCCCTCCACCTCGACGGCGAGGCCGCAGGTCGCTTCGCAGCACGGACACACGCGATGGGGACGACACGGCGATCGGACATTTGCCGGACTCCGTGGCCAACCGGTCAACCATCGGATGCCTATCGGCAGAAGCGCTCGCAAAGCGCAACTTTAAGCGCGAGGTAATCGACAGGCGCAGTCTTGCGAGCGGGCGAGGTCTTACATCTTCTGCGCGAGGTCCCATGCGATCTGCGCGCTTACGACCGCGCGTTTGCCGCGCGCGTCGGCATCGGCGCTACTCGCGGTTCCGATTTTCGCGCGCATCGCGATTCCCTGCGCAATCGCGGCGCCGCGGAACAGCGAGAAGGCGATGTAGAACATGAAATCGGGTATGCTCTCACGGCCGGAGTGGCGGCAGTAGGCGGCGAGGTAGTCTTCTTCACTCGGAATCCCGAGCGTCTTCAGATCGTGGTCGGCGAAATTTCCGGTTTCATCGGTACCCGCCGGATAGTGATACGCGAGGCAGTTCCATGCGAGGTCGGCGAGCGGATGTCCCAGCGTCGACAGCTCCCAATCCAGCACCCCGATGATGCGCGGCTCGGTGGGATGCACGATCAGATTCCCGAGTCGAAAATCGCCGTGCGCAATCGCGGTCTCGTCGTTGGCGGGGAGGTGCTTCGGGAGCCATTCGATGAGCCGATCCATTTCGGGAATCGGATCGATGATCGAGGCCTCGTACTGTTTGGTCCAGCGCGCGACCTGGCGCTCGATGTAGGCCTTGGGACGTCCGTAGTCGCCGAGTCCGACCGCGTTGTAGTCGACCTTGTGGAGCCGCGCCATCATCTCGATCATCGAGTTGTAGACGCCCTCGCGCTCCTCGCGGCTCGCCCCGGGCATCAGCGGATCCACGAAGATGCGCCCCTCGACGTAATCCATGACGAAGAACGGCGTGCCGATGATGCTGGAGTCGCTGCACATCAGGCGCGTGCGCGGCACCGGTACGTCGGTGTCCGCGAGAGCGGTCAGAATTCGATACTCGCGCTCGACCTGATGCGCCGATTGCAGCAGTTGGCCGGCCGGCTTCTTGCGCATCACGAAACGCGCGTCGCCCGCGCGCAGCATGAAGGTGGGATTGCTCTGGCCGCCCGCGAATTGCAAAACCTCGAGCGGGCGGCGGAAGCTGGGCATCTTCTCGGCCAGGTATGCTTCGAGGGCCACTTCGTCGAAGCGATGGCTCGCGCGAACTTCAGTGACCTCTTGTCCTATGTGCACGTCGCACTCCAGTGGCGATAGATCAACCTCCTTAACTAGCGTTTCGGTGGGAGTGCGGGCAAGGCGAGGGCGCCTGTTGCACTCCTCGCGCGAGTTGCGCAGTTTGAGGCGAATGATTTTGC
>JBGPMZ010000236.1:0-5156 GCA_041487255.1 Binataceae bacterium (SeqCode)
ACGAGCCACCTTACATCAATGCCGATCGATGGGATGCGCGCGTAACAGGACCCGCTAGCCGGGAAGCACTCGCAACGGAGTCTTCGCCGCGCCGGGAACCGCTTTGCGATAAGCGAAACTGAGCGTCCAGAGAATCGTTGCGCTGTAGATGAGCCCGCCGAGCGCGACTCCGACCGCGCCGACCTTTCCGAGCGCGGCTGACGAGCACGTGAATCCTGCAACCAGGACGGCCACTCCTGCATTGTACGTGATGAACACCAGCCATCGCGGCTGTTTGATCGAAAGTTCCGCGATGGTAACCACGCGCCATCCTGCCGCCGATCGGGCGTGCACCACGAAACCGGGACATAGCTGATACGACATTCCGATTATGAAGTTGGAAATCCATCCGAGCAGGCCCATCGCGCCGTATGCGGATGCGATGCGGCTCCCTTCAAGACTTTGCGGACCAATTACGGCGAGCGTTAGTCCGCAGATAATTGCCAAGACCAGCCAAATGATGCCGACTAGCGTGTGACGTGCGGTGAAATCGATTGGCATCCTTCGCGAGCGCATCAGGCGGCCGATCATGACCATGTAGGCGAGGAGAGCCGCTGCGATCGCGAAGCTCCACAAAATCGCGCCGGGCAAGCTGAGCAGCAGCGTCACGCCGAGCGCGATCGAGGCGAAGGCGAGCGTCCACAATTGCCACCTCGCACTTTTGGGCAAATGGAGCTTCGGAAGCAGGAACGCCGGCAGCATTCGATACGAAACCGCGCAGATGGTCAGCGTCACCCATCCGATCGCGGCAAAGTGCACGTGGCTCGCGAGGTTGGTAAGCACGTCGCCGCCGAGGAAGTTGTAGGTTTTGTCCAGCGACAGTACGAATCCGATCGACGCGGCGACGACCAGAAAACACGTCGAGAGAAACATCCCGGTCTCTGCGACGCCGCGTCCAAGCTGGGAAGAGAGGCACGGAATCATGTTGGCGGCGAACATCGCGACGCTAACGATCAGAATCCCGGCCGAGAACCAGGTTCCGACCCAGATCCCGTTGGCGAAGTGCGAGACGATGCCGATGGTGCCGATGATGAACAGCGCCAATTGCCACATCGCGACGCGAGGATACGCGATCGGATGGCGCGTCAGCGCCGGCACGTAGCGATACATCACGCCCATGATCGACGCGGTGATCCATCCGAGGGTGAAGGTATGCACCAGCGCGAGAATTGGCGGCTGGTAGAAAAAGTCGACAATTTGGCCGACCAGGAACGGCGTCGCTGCGACTCCGCACGCGAAGAAAATTGCCGCGGTGGTGAAGAAGTGAATGGGCAGCCGTCCGACCCGAAGCAGGTCGCCACGAGTTGCGTTCTCAGGTGGCGAAGCCAATTGCTCGGACGCGTTCGATCGCCTAGAGTCTCGCGCTTCCGTTATCACCGGCGCAGTCATCCACTCTACAGACTATCCGACCGCGCGGGGCCTTTTGAACCGAAGTGGATGCGCAGGTTGGCGATGCCTCAATGCGGCTGGGCCACAGTCACCACGAATGCGCTCTCCTCCAGGGCCTCCACCGTGTGAGGGATTCCGCCCGCGAGCGTGAGCACTGCGCCGGTCGCGAGGACGCGGTCTTCCCCGCTCGCCGTGAAGCGCACTGAACCCTCCGCGACCGATACCGTGATCGCACCCTCAGCCTTATGCTCGTCGAGGCGCATTCCTTTCGATAGCGCGACCAGCACGATCCGCAGCGCATCGTTCTTGATCAGCGTTTTAGCCCCGCGGTGGCTGTTCTTCCATTGCTCGCCGGCCTTCATCTCGCGCAGTTCGTTTGGAATGTTGAAGACCATCGTCGGTTGATTCATGACGCGATGCTCGGCGGTTGCCATCCATAGATCCTGCGCCGCTTCCGAGCCGGATGCTAATCGTCGAGCAATGATGGATCGTAGCCCGCGCGGGCGAGCGCATGGCGCGCGGCCTCGATGATTCGCGGCGACGTGGCGTTCGGGCGGGTCGGCACTTCGGGCGCGGCGCGTATGTTCCCGAGCAGTTCGTCATTTTCCGATGCGGCCAACTGCTCGCATATGTCGTAGACGCCGCCGTCGCCTTCCTCGATGGGGTTGTGCGCGGCGAGCACCGTGTGAATCGCACGAATGATCGATGGCGTCGGGATCGGCATCAGCAACGAAACGATCGCTCCATGATCGAGGCGCAGGCGCGCCGCCTGCTCCAGCGGCGTACCGCGAAGGCGCGCCGCCGCAGTCAGCAGGATCTTCTCCTCGACGCCGATGTGCTTGAGGATCCCGCGTCGAAACTCATCGTAGGCCGCGATCTCCTCAGGTGCGCGACATTCGCCGCTGCGCTCGAGCAGCGCGTCCAGCCGCCGATGATCATCGGTGAGGAATTGCCGCAACGATTCCATGTGATAGCGATTCTATCAGCGCTTGACCGCTTATCGAAGAATTTGCAGGCGCGGACTATAGTGGCTAGTAGTTCCAGTCGGAGTCACCTTCACGATGCGGCACTCCAGGTCCCGAATTATCATCGACGGCGCGATCGCTGGACTGCTTGGCGCGGGCGTGGTCGCCCTGTGGTTTCTGATTTTCGATGCCGCGCGCGGGCGCACCTTCGAAACTCCGGTGCTGCTCGCCGCGACGCTCCTGCACGGCTCGCATCCCGACGGCCTCAGCGCGATCCGGTTGATGCTGGAATACTCGGCGCTCCACTTCGGCGCGTTCATCATCGCGGGAATCATCGGCGCCAACCTGCTCGAAGCCGCCGAAAACGAACCCGCGCTGATGGTCTCGCTGCTGGTGTTCCTCGGCGCGTTCGACGTTTTCTTTATCGGAGTCGCGATGTTCCTGGGGCCGGTGGTGATGCAGCAGGTTACGTGGTGGGGAATCGTGGTCGCGAACCTGTCGGCGACCGCGACGATGCTCTACTACTTCCTCGCGCGTCATCCGATGCTCGCACGCAACCTGCTCGGTTCGTGGATTCCGATTTTCCGCGAGGGCGTCACCGCGGGTCTGATTGGCGCGGTGATCGTCGCGGCGTGGTTCCTCGCCTACGACCTCGCGACGGGCGAGGCGTTCAAGACGCCGCTCCTGCTCGGCGAGGCGATCTTCAACGGCTCGATGACGCCCGCAACTATGGCGCCGCTAGTCATCGCTTATACGGTCATCCACTTTTTCGGGTTCATCGCGTTCGGAGTTGCGCTTGCAATTCTGATGGCCGCCACGGATCGCGAACCGCTGGTCGCGCTGGGCGTACTGATCGTGTTCGCGATTTTCGAGGTGTTCTTCTTCGGATGGGTGACGTTGATGGATGCGTCGCTGCTGGAGCAGCTCGGATGGTGGAAAATCATCGCCGCCAATGGGTTGGCGCTGATCGGAATGGTTGCGTACGAGATGCGCAGTCATCGCGGACTGTGGGTCAGGTTGCAGGAACGATGGGCCGTGCTGGAAAGCGAGGGCGACGAGGCAACCACACCGACGCCGCGGCGCTAGTTCATATGCCGAGAACGTCGCGCATCGAATAGAGTCCGGGCTTCTTGTCGACGAGCCATGCTGCCGCGCGCATCGCGCCGCGTGCGAGGGATTCGCGACTCTGCGCGCGATGAGTCAGTTCCAACCGTTCGCCAGTTCCGCCGAAAATCACCGTATGATCTCCGACCGCGTCACCGGCGCGAATCGCGAGCACGCCGATTTGGCCCCGCGGGCGCACGCCGGTGATACCTTGGCGTCCGTAGCTCGCTTCATCGGCGAGGCTCTGCCCGCGCGCTGCAGCAATCGCACGCCCTAGTCCCAGCGCGGTACCGCTCGGTGCGTCAACCTTGGTGCGATGATGAATCTCGATCACTTCGGCGTCGAAGTCTTTGAGAATCGCGGCGACCTCCGCGACGATCTTCGTCAGCACGTTGACCCCGATGCTCATGTTAGGTGCGATGACGGTGCGGGTCTTCGCCGCGAGCTCCTTCGCGCGCTTCTCCATCTCGGGGGTGAAGCCGGTCGAACCGATCACGATCGCGGCGCCCGCTTTGGCCGCGACCTCGAGATGCTCCAGCGATGCGGAGGCGCTGGTGAAATCGAGGGTGACGGTATCGGGCCGCGCGATCGAGGCGTAATCGTCGGTGATCGTGACGCCCAGGTTGCCGACGCCGGCCGGACCGCCCGCATCGCTGCCGATAGCGGGAATGCCCTTTGCCTCCAGCGCGCCGACCAGCTTGTGCGTGGAGTCACTTGCGATGAGCTGGATGAGCATCCTGCCCATCCTTCCCGCGGCTCCGGCGACGATCAGATTGGCCATCGCAACGCTACTTGAGGTTGGCTATTTCGCCTAGGAGGCGGGAGCCTCGGCGGCGGGCGCACTAGCCGGAGCAGCGGCCTCGGCGGCTTTTGCGTGCGCGGCATTCCAATGCTCCTCGCACAAGCTGCCCTTTGCGCCGCGCGGTTTGCGGCACTTCTCGAAGGTGCAGATCTTGTAGCGAGGACGCGGCATCTCGCCCGCTTTCCACAGGCGGTAGTGCTTGCGGCAGTAGCCCTTGCCGATTACTTCGCGTTGACAATCCTTGGCTTTGCAGGTTTCCTTCGTTGCCATCGGTATTTCTTTCCTGGATTTGCCGGGGCGCCTAGAACTCGGACTTTAGCGCGCGGCTGAGCAATTCATCGACCATAGCTTTTGGCGGCTCCGCTTCATAGAGGGTGCGATACACCGCATCGACGATTGGCATTTCGATTCCGTATCGTTGTGACAGCATCTTCACCGAGTGCGCATTGACGATGCCTTCGGCCACCGGCTGTCCATCTTCCCGAACCGCGGGCAGTTTGAAGCCGCCCTCGCGCCCGATCTTCATCCCGAGGCTTCGATTGCGCGATAGGTCTCCGGTGCAGGTCAGCACCAGGTCGCCGAGTCCTGCGAGGCCCATGACGGTCTCGCGTTTTCCGCCCGCCACTTCGACCAGCCGCGCGATCTCTGCGAGGCCCCGCGTGATAACCGCCGCGCGCGCACTGGATCCGAGCTCGAGGCCATCACTGATTCCGGCGGCGATCGCAATCACGTTTTTCGCCGCACCCGTCAATTCGACGCCGTTTACATCCGCACTGCGATACACGCGCAGGGCCGGCGATGCGAATAGATGCTGCACTTCGCGCGCGGCGGCCTCGTCACTCGATGCGACAACCAGC
>JBGPMZ010000237.1:0-5151 GCA_041487255.1 Binataceae bacterium (SeqCode)
CTTTGCGCCGGAACATCGATCTACCAGATGAAGCAAACCACTCCATCTGGTAGATACTTACTTTAGATTCGGAGCTTCGAGGAGGCAACGGCCCGCTGGCGGACCCTGGCGGACGGCTATTTCTTTCCCTTTGACTTGGATGGCTTGGCCTTAGCCGACGGGCGTGCGGGAGTCTTCGGCGCATGCGTGGAAGCCGGCGCGGCTTTCTTCTTCGCTTTTCCGAGCGACGCCGGGATTTCGCCGCCACTAGCGCCCACCGTGGCATCTCGAAATGCATCGGCTTCGACCTCGATCAACATGTCCGGATGCACCAGGCGTTTGACTTCGACCAAGGTCGAGGCGGGAGGATGGTCGCCGAATACCTCCTTGTGTGCTCGCGCGACCTCCGCGAAGCGTGAGATATCGGTGACGAAAACCCGCGTCCGAATCACGTCCGCGAGGCTGAAGCCGGCGCTCTCGATATGATGCCTGATGTTGGCGAGCGCCTGCCGCGCCTGCACATACATCTGGCCGCCCCCGACCACCATTCCGCGCTCGTCAGTCGCGGTGGTTCCCGAAATCGCCAGCCAGTTACCGGCTTTTACTTTGCGGACGTAGCCGAAAATCGGCTCCCATGGTGTATTGCTCGCGACGCGCTCGATTTGACCCATCGTGCAATCCTCCATCAAGAACTCTCAGGGCTTGTGGTGTTTGTATGACGTATGTCCCGCGACGAGGAAAGCTATGCGCGCCAGTGGTCCTCCGAGGGGAAACTCTCCTCGAGTTCGCGCGCGACGGAGCGCATCGGCGGACCCATCGAGTTGCCCTCGGGCATCATCCACCGCAGCAAACGGGAGATCTTGTGCGCGAGGGTCGAGCGCCGCGGCGCCGGCCGCCGCATGTCGATTTCCGCGTCTAGCGCTCGTGTCGCGGTTCTATATAGGGAAAAATCGGGTTCTTTGGACGATCGCCACCACACCGCCACCTCTCCACACCCCCCAAACAACAATTCCAATCCCAGCCTGCGCGACGCAGGTGCAATATCAGTCTCAAGCTTCGGAAACGTGCTCGAGAATACTCAGAAATAATACATCCGCAGGCGCGTTTGTCAAAAATACCTCGCGAAAGTCGGCGAACATCGTCCAAAGAACGCTTAGTCAGCATTGCTTCCGATTGTGCAAGAGCACGCTTGAAGTTGGTTTTCACCTACAGTATTCTGGCCCACGTTTGCACCCTCTTGTCGATGCGCTACTGGAAGCGCCGAAGTCTCAAGGAGAAAAGCGATGCGCAAGGTCCTGATCCTGGTACTAATCTCATTCTTTTTCGCGGCCGCTTGCAGTAAGTCGGAAGAAACGCCTGCGGCTCCCGAAGCGTCCGCGGCAGCCGAGTCGAGCCCCGCGGCGGAAGCAAGCCCGGCTGAGCCTGCGCCGGCTGCCAGTCCTGCTCAGTAAAAGCAGCTGAATTTGTACGACCGTCCCTGCGCGCCGGGAACCACACTCCCCGGCGCGCAGGCGACTCGTCCCCTTAGCCATCCGGGCGCACAGGACGACGATCGGCGCGTTCGCATGCACTACTGGAACTTTGCGGCCGAAGGGAGAACCTCGCCCGTCGCGTTGCCGCATTGCTCAAATCCGAAAAAAGATCTGGATCCGTTCCGCGAGTCCGGATCCTTTGACCGAAGCTGACCGCGTAGGTTCAGCTCTTTCTCTCAGGGTGAAGTTCGCGTTCGACCGAAGATTCCGATGGAGACTCCTCACGCTGGAGCGTCTCCGGGGTTACCGATTCGGTCTTCGCAGTGGCCGGCGAGCCCGATGCAGCGGCCGGTCCTTCGCTCATGATGATGTCCTTTGCGCGGCTGGCGGAATCGATTGCCAGGTTGGCCAGCTCCTCGCTCTTGCGCTTCAGCTCTCCGGTTCGCTTCCCCAGCTCCGCACGTAGCGCCGCGACCTTCTCGAGGGCTTGGCGCCGCGCCGCCTCGCGCTTGTCAGCGTCTCCCAGTGCTCGAGTGAGCTCTTTCCCAAGACGGCCGCCCTCGTCGCGCAGGGTTTTCATTTGTCCCATCAGGGCTTCGCGCGCTTTCTTCGCTTCGCTGATAACCTTCGATGCCGTGGCGTTCGCCCTGGCCTCCTTTTCGAGGCGGCTCTTGAGCTGCACCACGGTTTTCCGCAACTGCTTGAGTTGCGCGGACGCCATCGCGGAGAGGCTGCCTCTGACGGATGAGGTCTTACGGCTGCGGCTCGCCGGCTTGCGCGCTCTCGAGGGTTTCTTTTTGGTCGGCATCGGAGGGTCTCCTTTTCAATCGCGCTTCTTAGGTTACACCTAGGTTCGCGGTCACCGTTAGGTCAATCTGCCAACGCTCTGCGATGCGCGTGCCTGTGGACTATTTGATGCCGCGCGAGTTTAGTGAATTCGATGGCAGCGAGGCGCGTGGAGGAGTGCAGGTGGGGAATGTAGCCGGGAAGATCGCCGCGGATGCCCAGGCACAGTCCCTCAAGCCCGGTCTTTCGCTGTTCGATTCGGTAACCCTCGTCGCCGGCTCGATGATCGGCTCGGGCATCTTCATCGTATCGGCCGATATCTCGCGCCAGGTCGGATCGCCCGCAGCGCTAATCGCGGTGTGGATCGTTGCCGGGCTGATGACGATCGCGGGCGCGCTCGCATATGGCGAGTTGGCCGCGATGATGCCGCAGGCGGGTGGTCAATATGTCTACCTGCGCGAAGCCTACGGCGGACTGGTCGCGTTTCTGTTCGGGTGGACGCTCTTGCTGATCGTGCAGACCGGAACGGTCGCGGCAGTCGCGGTCGCCTTCGCCCGCTTCAGCGGCGTGCTATTCCCGCGGATCAAATCTGAAATCTGGATTGGAGTCGGCGGCGTCGGGCTCTCGGGCGAGCGCCTGCTGGCCATCGCCGTGATTGCATTCCTGACCTGGAGCAATCTGCGCGGACTTCATCTTGGAAAGCTGATCCAGAATTTCTTCACCAGCGCGAAGCTGCTGTCGCTGTTGATGATCAGCGTGGTGGGATGTTTCCTGGCGCGCAATCCGGCGGCGGTGGTGGCAAATTTCGGCGGTGCGATGGCGTTCCTCGGCGCGCGTCCACTCGACCTCGGATTCGCAGCGACCTTCGGCGCCGCGATGGTCGGTGCGCTGTTCTCCGCCGATGCGTGGGCGAGCGTCACCTTCGCCGCGTCCGAGATTCGCAATCCCCGCCGCGATCTTCCACTCGCCCTCGCGTTCGGAACCGGCGTCGTGATCGTGCTCTACCTGATGACCAATTTTGCCTACATGTTGGAGCTGCCGGTCAACGGCGAGGCCGCGGGCGCGACGGTGTTCGCGCGTGGAATCTCGCATGCCTCCGGCGATCGAGTCGCCGGCGCGGCGATGCAAGTAGTCTGGGGCGGCGCCGGCGCATCGATCACCGCCCTCCTGGTAATGATCTCGGGCTTCGGATGCGCCAACGGCCTCATTCTCACCGGCGCGCGCGTCATCTATGCGATGGCGCATGACCGGGTTTTCTTTCCCGCCGCGGGCCGCCTCAACGCTGCCAGCGTTCCCGCCTTCGCGCTGATTATCCAGGGCGTTTGGGCCTCGATTCTGACGCTGTCGGGCACCTATTCGGAGCTGCTCGATTATGTGATCTTCGCGCAGCTCATGTTCTATGTGGTGACTGTCGCAGCGGTTTTCGTCCTGCGCCGCAAACGTCCCGAGGCGCCGCGGCCTTATCGCGCCTTCGGCTATCCATGGATTCCGATCGCCTACATCGTGGCGGCGGGCGCGATGATGCTCGATCTGCTGATCGTCAGGCCGGCCTACACCTGGCCTGGGCTGCTGATCGTGATGGCCGGTATCCCGGTGTACTTCATGTTCGCCCGCCGCGATGATTCGCGGGCGGCCTAGCTGAACAGAATGTCCTTCGCCTTCTGGGTGTCGGTGTACTCGCGGATGCGGCGAATCTTGCCGTTCTCGATTTCGAAAACGAAGCAGTACTCGTTCTCGTAGAATTTGCCGTTGCTGACCTTCGCCTTGCTCGTTAGCTCCAGAACGACGGTGTCGCCATCAGCGTAGGCCCGGGTTATTTCACTATGCATCCCTTCCGGCATCACGGCCCCGACCGAGCCCATGAACTTGAGGATCTCATCTTTGCCGCGCTTGACGCCCGAAACTCCGGCAATGTTCCCGGGAATCAGCCAACTCACATTGTCGGCTATGTTATCGAAAGCGGTCTTAAGGTCACCCTTTCCGAATGCGGTCCAGGTCGCTTTGACCATTTCCTTGTTTTGTTCGGTGCTCATGACTTTTTCTCCTGTGGTCAAATGCATAACGCGTTTCGAATCGAATTTGCTAATCCACCAAGCCGTCGAATCTTCAGGCGATCGGATCATGGTCCGAAATGGGCGAGCTGGCGCTACAAAGACGACTTAGCACCGATGCAGGCGGCCTCGAGGCTGTCCGCTTCGGTTCCTTTAACACCCGGAAATTCCCTGGCTGGCCCTAGGAATGCGGGTCGCCGGAGTGATGCGACAACCCGGAGCCACACCCGGTCTCAAGCGTGCGCACCGCACCGGCGCGCGAGATCATCTGCGAGAGGAACTCGCCTCGCTCATAGGAAACCGCGCCCGGCCGGAGTTTGTGTTCGACGCCGTCTTCGCCCACCAAAGTGCGCGTCTGGTAGGTCCGAAGAATATGTTCGTGAATGCGCGAGGCATCGGCGTTCGACATTAGGCAGATTTCATATCCCACAAACCGCGGCGAGGAAATAAAGCCTTGGGGGCTCGCAGCCGAGGACGTTATTCCATGCAACTTGATTTGTCTCGCCGACGCGGATACCTAAGAATGTTCGTGTTGCTTCGATCGTGCTCCCCGGTAGCTCAGTCGGTAGAGCGGGTGGCTGTTAACCACCATGTCGCTGGTTCGAGTCCGGCCCGGGGAGCCAATTTCGCTTGTAAGATGGCCTTTGTTCGCGACTCCTGGTCGAGCGCTCTTCCTACAATATAGACGATGGGATATTCTGTGAATATCTCAGCAAACGAGGAGGAGAAAGTGCCGCAAGTCACAGTAGGAAAATGGGGAAGGAACCTGGCGGTCAGGCTCCCCGGCCAGATCGCGAGAGCGGTAGGCCTTACTGACGGCGAGCAAGTAGAGATTGAGACGCGTGACGGAAACATCGTGATCC
>JBGPMZ010000238.1:0-5147 GCA_041487255.1 Binataceae bacterium (SeqCode)
CTATGCCTCCAACGCCGAGCGCCTTGGCTTCTCGACCCTATGGGTACCCGAGCACGTCGTGTTGGTAGACAAGTACGCATCGAAATACCCCTACAGCGGCGACGGCGTGCTGCCCGCGCCGACCGACGCGCCGATTGCCGATCCGTTCATAGCACTGACCGCGATGGCGAGCGCGACCGAGAAGATTCGCCTCGCGACCGGCATCTGCCTGGTGCCCGAGCACAACCCGGTCGTACTTGCGAAGGTTGTCGCGACGCTCGATTGGCTGAGCAACGGACGCGTCGCGCTCGGCGTCGGCATCGGATGGCTCGAGGAGGAATTTCAGGCGCTCGGGATTCCGTGGGAGCGGCGCGCCGCGCGCACCCGCGAATGTATCGATGCAATGCGCAAGCTGTGGGGCGATCCGGTCAGCGCGTACAGCGGCGAGTTCGTGAAGTTCGAGGGCGTCCGCTCCAATCCCAAGCCGCTGCGCGGCGCTGATCTGCCGATACTGTTCGGCGGCGAAAGCACACCCGCCCTGCGGCGCGTCGCCGAGTATGGCAACGGATGGTTCGGCTTCAACCTGCTGCCCGATGAGGCCGCCGCGAAGGTTCGCAGGATCGAGGAATTGCTGAAGGCGAATAATCGCAAGCTCTCGGAGATCGAGATCATCGTGTCGCCGTACACTAAATCGATCACCCCGGACGACCTCAAGCGTTATCGGGATGCGGGCGTGCATGAAATCGTGATCGTCAACATCCGCCCGCCCCGCACCGTCGAGGAAGCCACGACGCGCCTGGAGGAAGCCGCGAGGACGTGGCTCGATCCGGCTTCGAAGCTTTGAGTTCGCGCGCCACGATTTAGGAGCAGGGTGTTGAGAAAAGCCTCTGGAACTACCTACGGGCAAAATGCTCTCAACACCCTGAATCCGATAGCTGGCTGCTTTCCTTCATCTTCTCTCTCTTCTGGGGATGCGCCTCAAGTCGCTTGTCGTCAGCCTCAAAACGAGCGACTGGCGGCTGGAGCCCCTGCCTGCGGTCGCGGAGCATGCCGATGTCAAGCACGCGCGGGACTGAGGCCATTTGCGGCGAGTGCCCCCTTTGCGTAGATTTCTCGATCGCGGGAGTTGCTTGAGACTCGACGGCTCTCGCCAGGGTTAGGAAGATTCCACACGGCAAACATGGCGAGAAGCGGACCTTCGCGCATCTGATTATCGGGAAGCCGCGTGATGTCCGCGAACCGGGGATCTTCCACAGCCTTTCGCTGGTGGCATTTCTGGCGTGGGTCGGCTTGGGTTCCGACGGCCTGAGCTCCTCCTGCTACGGACCCGAGGAGGCGTTCCTAGCGCTCGGATCTCATCAGTATCTGGCGGTGTTTCTCGCCGTGATGACGGCGATCACGGTCTTCGTCATCGCAACTTCATATTCGCAGACCATCGACCTGTTCCCGACCGGGGGCGGCGGCTATCTCGTCGCCACCACTCTATTGGGCGCCTATCCGGGCGTCGTGTCTGGAAGCGCGCTGGTGGTGGACTACGTGCTGACGGTTTCGATTTCGATCGCGAGCGGCGCCGACGCGATCTTCAGCTTTCTTCCGCTCTCGTGGAGTCCGTGGAAGGTCGAGGTCTGCGTACTGGTCGTTTTTCTGATGGTGGTAATGAACCTTCGCGGAGTGAAGGAATCGGTTCTGTCACTGCTGCCGATCTTCATCGCCTTCATCATCATGCACGTATTGCTGGTCGGCTATGCCCTGGTAAGCCACGCCGCCGAGCTCCCCACCGTATTTCACGCGGCCGCCAAAGAGGCGCATACCACCGCAACTCTGCTCGGATGGTTCGTGCTGCTCTCGATATTCTTTCGCGCCTACTCGATGGGCGGCGGCACTTACACCGGAATCGAGGCGGTCAGCAACGGACTGCCGATATTGCGCGAGCCGCGCACCGTCACCGGCAAGCGCACGATGGTGTACATGGCAATTTCGCTGGCCTTCATCGCCGGCGGGATCCTGCTCGCCTACCTCCTCGAGCACGTCGGGCCGGTCCCCGGCAAAACGCTGAATGCGGTGCTGTTCGAGCATGTCGCCTCGAACTGGACGCTGGGCGGACCGATCATCACCTTCGCGCTGATCACCGAAGGCGCGCTGTTGTTCGTCGCGGCGCAAACCGGCTTCATCGACGGCCCCCGCGTACTCGCCACGATGGCGCATGACAGGTGGCTGCAGCGGCGCTTCTCGTATCTGAGTACGCGCCTCGTCACCCAGGACGGCGTGCTTGCAATGGGACTCGCCGCCGGCGCGGTGCTGCTCGCCACCAAGGCCAGCGTCGGCCTGCTGGTCGTCCTCTACGCAATAAACGTATTCGTGACCTTCACGCTTTCGCAGCTTGGCATGAGCGTGCATTGGTGGAGCGTACGCAAAACTGAACGCGGATGGGCGCACAAGCTGCTGGTCAACGGAATCGGATGCGCGTTTACGCTCTCGATCCTGCTGATCACGCTGGTCATCAAGTTCCACGAGGGTGGATGGGTCACGATCATCATCACCGGCGCGCTGGTGGGATTTTGCTTCATCGTGCGCGGTCACTACGACCACGTCGCGCTGGCGGTGCAGAAGCTCGAAGCGGACATCCTGCCCAAGCTTTATACCGCGCAGCCGGTGGAGCCCGGGCTGCGCGATGCCGAGGCGCCGACTGCGGTGGTGCTAGTGAGCGGTTTCAATGGCCTCGGACTCGCCACCATGTTGCAAATCGAGGAACTCTTTCCCAAGCAGTTCCGCAACATCGTGTTCGTCGGCGTCAGCGAGGTTGATTCGTCGCAGATGCGAAGTCATGAGCAAATCGAAACGCTCGAAAGCCGCATGAAGGACGACCTCCAATCCTACTGCGACCTGGCGGGGCAGCTTGGGTTTCATGGTGAACAGCGCGCGGGCTTGGGGCCCGACGTGGTGCTCGAACTTCGGACCGCTTGCACCGAGGTGATGACCACCTTTCCGCATAGCGTGTTCTTCGCCGGGAGCCTGGTGTTCGAAGACGAGTCGGAGGGAATGATCGAACGCTTCCTGCACAATCACACCGCCTACGAAATTCAGCGCTGGTTGCAGATTCACGGGCGCAGCCTGGTGATCCTGCCGGTATGCGTAAGCTTGAATGCGATCAAGCGGCCCGCCGCAGCCGAAAGAAGCGCGCACTCAAAAGTCGAAACTTCACACCACGCTCCGCGCCGCCGCTCCGCCCACTAAATCCTCGCGGAATACGTCCGCGAAATCGCCGCTTGCAAGGGCGGAACAACGCGCTATGTTGCGAGCGACTACCAAAGCAACGGCATCGAGAGTTTCGATGAATCGCACCACGCCTCCATTTCGCGCCGATCACGTTGGCAGCTTGCTCCGCACGCGCGAAGTGCTGCAGGCGCGCGACGATTGGCGCAGCGGCCGCATCACGGACCCTCAGTTGCGCGCGATCGAAGACGCGGAAATTCGCAAGGTGGTGAAGATCCAGGAAGACCTCGGGCTGCGCGGCGTCACCGACGGCGAATATCGGCGCGGCTCATGGCATATGGACTTCCTCTACCAGGTCGGCGGCGTAACCAAGGCGCACGACAATTTGAAGGTAAAGTTTCACAACGAGAAGGGCGACATCGAATTCACTCCGGCAGCGCTACGCGTTTCATCCAAGTTGAAATTCGAGAAGTGCATCTTTGCCGACGATTTCGAATTCCTGAAATCGGTGGCGAGCGCGACGCCGAAGCTGAGCATCCCGTCGCCGAGCATGATGCACTACCGCGGCGGGCGCGCGGCGATCGATGCGGCGGTGTACCCCGACCTCGAGGAATTCTGGCGCGATCTCGGGGCGGTCTACGCCGATCAGATCGCGGCGCTGGGCCAGCTCGGATGCACCTATCTGCAACTCGACGACACCAGCCTCGCGTACCTCAATGATCCGGCTCAGCGCGAATATATCGGCCGGCTCGGCGGCGATGCCGAGCGCCAGCATCTCACTTATATCCGGCTGATAAATTCGGCGCTCGCGAAGAGGCCGCCAAACATGACCATTTGCACGCACATGTGCCGCGGCAATTTCCGATCGTCATGGGTTGCGTCGGGCGGCTATGACTATGTGGCGGAAGCGCTGTTCGGCGAGCTCAACGTCGACGGCTTTTTCATGGAATACGATGACGCGCGGTCGGGCGGCTTCGAGCCGTTGCGCTTCGTGCCCAAGGGCAAGATCGTGGTGCTTGGCCTCATCAGCACCAAGCGCGGCACGCTCGAGAACAAGGATGAGTTGAAGCGGCGCATCGATCAGGCGGCGAAGTACGTGCCGCTCGATCGGTTGTGCCTGAGCCCGCAATGCGGCTTCTCCTCAACCGTGGAGGGCAATGCGCTTACTATCGATGAGGAGATCGCGAAGCTTCGACTCGTCGTCGAAACCGCGCGCGAGGTCTGGGGTTAGCTCGCGCAGCAAGGGAATTAGGAGAATCGCAGTGGCAAAGTTCTATCGCGCGGAAGTAATCGGTTCGATGCTACGGCCGGGCTATCTCAAGGAAGCGCGCATCAAGTGGACGGCTGGGAAGCTCTCGACGCCCGCGTTCAAGGAGATCGAGGATCGCGCCGTCGATGATGCGATCGCGTTGCAGGAAAAAACCGGGGTCGACGTAATCACCGACGGCGAGATGCGCCGTACCCACTTCATCGCGCCGCTGACCGACGTGATTTCGGGAGTGAAGGAAATCCCCGCCTTCACCCGCGTGTGGCGCAAGCCGCACGAGAAGAATCAAAAGGCGGAGGAGACCAACATCCAGGTGCAGTACGCGGTGGTCGAGAAAATTCGCCGCCAGCGCTCGCTTACCAATGAAGAATTCACCTATGCGCGTCGGCGCGCGCACCTGCCGCTCAAGGTCACGCTGCCGAGCCCCTTGATGATGACGCTTCGGTGGTCGCCCGAGTATTCGCGCGACGCCTATCGCGATCCATTTGACTTGTTTCGCGATGCGGCCGACATCGTGCGTCAGGAGGCGCGAGAACTTGCCGCGCTGGGATGCGAGTACATTCAGCTCGATGCGCCCGAACTGGGCATGCTGTGCGATCCGGAGCGCCGCCGCCTTGACTTCGCGGATCGCGGAATGGATCCGGATCGGCTTCTCACCGAAGGCATCGACATCATCAATTCTGTCGCC
>JBGPMZ010000239.1:0-5140 GCA_041487255.1 Binataceae bacterium (SeqCode)
CACCAACATCGACGGTCTGCGGACGCGGGCATCGGCAATCGGCGCCAATCGAGAGGATTAGCATCCCCTGTTCGTACCGCGGGCCACCGACCATCAGGACGCCGTGGTTGCGCAGCTTGAGCTCGGTCGTCATCAGCGGCTGCTGACCCTGAAACAGGATCAGCTCCATCATGATCATGTCGCCGTCGATTCCACGCGGTTGGATATGAAGAATGCGTCCGCCCGGGAGGTTGAACAGGATCAGGGTGCCCATCGGGGTCTGCTGCTCCTGATGATTGACCAGATGAAAGGTCGAATAACTGAACAGCGAGTGCAGGCGCGGCGCCATCGCCTTCAGCTCAGCATCGATACCCTCATTGGTGTCCGAAGCGAGTACTGAATCGACGTGAAAGCCGATTTTCGGCTGACTCGGCTCCGAAGGCCCCGCCCACCCATGACCGGCTGTACCGATGCTAAATGCCATCGTGACGGCAGCGGTCAAAATCCCCCATCGTTGATGTAACATGCTTACGACTATTTTTCCGTTGGCAGCCAGATTACGGTCGTGCCGTTTTCGGGTTCGCTCCACACCGCGGTAGCCGGGATTTGCGACGCAAGCTTCCTGATAACGGCATGCGAATCGCCTGGCGCCACACTGTGTAGGGAAGCTAGTCGCTGTGGTTCGGTTTCCGCCGGCAGGACCGCTCGAGTGCTCTCATCCGAAGTGGCCGATGTGAGACTGGATGCGCCGGGCGCTTCCACCTTTGCCATTGGCGCGTTCGCAACGCCGGGGCCCATGTTGCGGCGCAAATATGGCGTGAGCACCAACGCGGTCAGGACCGCGACGGCTCCCGCCATCGATACCATCGCAAAGGCGGCGGCCCATCGCTCGTTAAGTCCCTCGAAGAACGAGGCAATGCGCTCGCCCAAGGGGACCCTGAGCTCCGCGATGCGGGCCTCCACACCGGCTGCAAAGCCGGTCAGCGGCGGAATCGCGATGACGTCGCGCAGCTCGCGTCCGACGGCGCTGTAGTCGCCGAGGAGCTCTTCGCACGATTTGCAGGTCGCCAGATGCCGGGCGACATCCTGCATCTCATGCGGCTCGAGTTCGCCGTCTTCGAAGGGGCCGAGGAGGAGGGTAATTTGGTCGCAATCACTCATAAGCTTCATTTAATTAGACGCAAAATCCTTCAAAATACTTCGGAGCTTATTGCGCGCATAGTGAAGCCGACTCATCACAGTACCCCGCGGGCACTGTAGCACGTCACTGATCTCGTCGTAGGATAGACCCTCGACCTCGCGCAAAAGTACCACGGCGCGATGTTCGGGAGTTAACTCTTCCAAGGCGTCCTTGAGTTTCTGTCCGAGCTCGGTCCGGCTCGCGGCCCGGTACGAATCGCCCTCGCTGCTGGGCAAGCGCCGCAACTCATTTTCCGCATCCTCTCCCCGCAGCACATTGTAACGCCCCTCGCGCCGCCAGAAATCAATCGAGAGGTTCGCGGCGATCCGATACAGCCAGGTCGAAAAGCTGGATCGCGCTTCAAAACTTTTGAGACTTTGGAATGCACGTACGAAAGTCTCCTGCGCCAGCTCCAGCGCGTCGTCCTGGTTGTGCACTACCGCCAGTGCGACGCCGACCACCCTGCGCTCGTAGCGCTCGACCAGGACGGTGAAGGCGTCGCGGTCGCCTTCGCGTGCCTTGGCAATGAGTTCGGCCTCGTCGCCATCCTGACGACTCTTCGTCCTCAGTCGGTTAGACGGGGTTAACGCCAAGAAATTCAGCCTTGTCAGGGTTCATTAGGTTAATCAGGTTTCTCAGGAGGTAAGACGCGCCCAGTTCGCACCCCATTTAAGGTCGACCTTGAGCGGCACCAGGAGCTCGGCCGCCTGCTCCATTGCGGTTTTGGCGATCAGTTTTACTTCATCCAACACATTAGATTCTACTTCGATCAACAATTCGTCGTGTACCTGGAGCAGCATACTGGCCTTCAGGCTGCGCTGCTTTAATTCCGCGGCCAGTCTTATCATGGCCACCTTAATCAGATCGGCGGCAGTGCCCTGAATCGGGGTGTTAACGGCGATCCGCTCGGCTTGGGCCCTCGCGCCTCCCTCGGGCGATCGCAGCTCGGGTAGATAGCGGCGTCGTCCGTACATGGTCGCGACAAAGCCGGTTTCGCGCGCCTTCGCCAAAGTCTCGTCGATGAATGCGCGCACTCCTTCAAGCCGCTCGAAATAGCGCTTGATGTATGACGAAGCCTCCCCCAGCGGTATTCCAAGCTCAGCGGCGAGGCGCGATGGGCCCATGCCATAAATGATACCGAAGTTGATAACCTTTGCGATTCGACGAGCATTCACATCCACCTTGTCGGGCGTGAGGCCGAGCAACTCGACGGCAGTGCGAACGTGGATGTCCTCGCCGCTGCGGAATGCGCTCATCAGAGTGGGATCCTTCGAGAGATGCGCCAGCACGCGCAGGTCAATCTGCGAATAATCCGCAGATAGCAGCATATAGCCAGTTTTAGCGACAAAGGCGCTTCGGATGCGCATCCCGTCCTCGGTGCGGGTCGGGATGTTCTGCAGATTGGGGTCGCTGGAGCTTAGCCTTCCGGTGGCCGTTAGCGCCTGATGGAACGTAGTGTGGATACGGCCGGTTTTGGCATCGATGAGGTTCCCGAGCGCATCGGAGTAGGTGGACTTCAGCTTGGTGACGGATCGGTACTCCATCAACTTCAGTGGCATAGGATGCACCGCCGCAAGCTTCTCTAGCGTGTCAACGTCGGTGGAGTATCCGCTCTTGGTTTTCTTGAGGCCTTTCGCGGTCAGCTTCAGATGATTGAAGAGCACCTCGCGAAGCTGAATCGGCGAGTTGAGGTTGAACTCGCGCCCCGCCAGTGCGTAGCATTCGCGCTCCAGCTTCGCCGCTTCCTCGCCGAACTCCTTCGAGATGGTCTTCAGCGCTCCGGCATCGACCGCGATGCCGATCTCCTCCATTTCGGCGAGCACCTGCGCGACCGGCATCTCGATATCGTTGAACAGCGGCAACAGCCCATCGCGCTCCAGCTTCGGCAGCAGCGCCTGCCGCAGTGCCGCGACAATCGCGGGCTCGGCGCCGCTCGGCGCGCCGCTCGAAAGTCCGGCCAGATGCTCATGATACAGGTCGCCGAGGTTCGGCTCGGGTTTGCCGGAGTTCACCAGGAAGCCGGCGATCATGGTGTCGAAATCCACACCAGCGAGGCGAATTCCGAAGGCGCTCAGCTTGCGCAGATGCGTCTTCAGATCATGGACTTCCTTCGGCTGTGACGGCTGATTGAGCAGCGGCGCGGTGCGGCCAATCAGATGCGTATCGAACAAAAATGTCTTCGTGTCACCGGAAATCTTGAGCTGCGCCGCCCCGATCGCGTTCTCGCTGAGGTCTAATGATAGCCGCGGCGCGCGCTTGAGCTCGTTGAGCGCGGCCGGCAGAGTCTCTTCGGTTACCTCAATCTCCTCTCCTCCGCGAACCGGAATCGCGGCCTCCGACGGTGTCAGCTCCTGCAGCAGCGAGGTGAACTCCAACTCGCGCAGCAGCTCCGAGAGCGCCTTCTCATCGATACCTTGCCATGCGAAGTCCTCGGGTCCGAGGTCGAGGGGCACCTCGCAATCGATCGTCACCAGTTTGCGCGCCAGCATCGCCTCGTCGCGATGCTCGGCGAGCAATCCCGCAACCTTTTTCGCCCCGCGAATTTTCTTCGATTCCTCGACCTTGGCGAGGTTGTCGTAAAGATTGTCGAGGCTGCCGAATTCCTGGATGAGCGCCGCCGCGGTTTTCTCGCCAACGCCGGGCACGCCCTTGATATTGTCGATGGCGTCGCCCATCAGCGCCTGGATGTCGATCAGCGTGCGCGGCTCGACGCCGAAGCGCTCGCGCACCTCGCGCACGCCTGTCGACTTGTCGCGCATCGGATCCCACAGCCGCACATGAGGTCCGACCACCTGCATGAAGTCCTTGTCGGCCGTAATGATCACGGAATCGATCTTCTTCTTAACCCCGGCGGTCGCGAGCGTGGCGATGACGTCGTCGGCCTCGTAGCCCTCCCGCACGATGCGCTTGATCCGGAACGCATCGATGACGCGGTAGATGTATGGAATCTGCACCTGGAGATCGTTGGGTGTCTCGGAGCGGTTGGCCTTGTATTCGGTGAACAGATCGTCGCGGAAGGTTCGCTTTGGCGAATCGAAAATCGCACCGATCATCGTCGGATGCTGCTCCTTGATGAGCTTGAAGAACATCCGGATGAAGCCGAACACCGCGTTGGTCGGCATTCCGCGCGAGTTGTTGAGCGGGGGCAGGGCGAAGAAGGCGCGGAAGATATAGTTCGAGCCATCTACCAGAAAGAGTTGTCGCCGCTCCTCGAGCATGATCGGATGAGGTTATCTGAGGACGAGTTGAAAATGAACTCGCCTTCTGTCGAGTACGCCTCGGGTCGGATGCCAAATGCCTCTCGAACGGATTCAGGCCACCGGCTAAAGCCTGTGCTACGGCAAATCCCCTCGCACAGGCTTTAGCCGGTGTTTGCTAGAGGCCGCTTTGCGCAGGCCCCGAGAGCAATTTGCAATTGTCCGGATTGGGAACCGCCCCTACCGGGATCGGAACAAATTCAAAAAGCGGAGGCCGAACCTTTTCCATTCGCCCCCAACCCAATGGTCATCTAGTGGTCATCTAGAAGATGGCTGTCTTCAGGCCTTCGCTTGGGTGAGCAAATCGTCCAGCTTTTTGTTCACGTCCTCGAAGGTCTTGATCAGATCATCCAAGACGCTGTCGAGCATCGCCTTGTCGAGCCCTTTTCCGTTGGTCTGCGAAGCTCGGTTGAGCGCCTGTAACTTCTTGTGACTGTCGTTTGCGTGTTTCATCAACTCAGCGACCCGCGCTCTTGATTGTGGATCTAGATGCAGCTTCCTCAACGTTCGGGCTTTGGATAGGGCCGCAACAACAAGATGGCCGATCTGTTCAAAGCTTGTCCATTGTCGAACAACGCGCGATCCGAGAGTCAGATTAGGTCATGTCCGGGCGGGGCTACTGCGTCATCGCAGGCGCGAAGACCACCAGCAGCACCAACTCCTGCGTGATGCTGTGGAACCGATGCTCCTCGTGCGCCTTTACAAAAATGACGTCGCCCGCGGC
>JBGPMZ010000240.1:0-5120 GCA_041487255.1 Binataceae bacterium (SeqCode)
ATAAACCTCCATCGATTTCTCACCGCGCTCGGCGCGCCGGTTCCCGCCCTTTATCAGTACTCGCCGCGCGATCGCCTGCTGATGGTCGAAGACGTCGGCAGGCTCTCGCTGTTCAATGCCGCGCGCTCCCACCCAGCCAAAGCTGCCGACTTGTATCGCGAGGCGGTCCGCGAGCTGATGAGGTTTCACGTCGACGGCACTGCGAGGGCCAGTCGCGAGTGCTTCGCATTTCATGTCTTGTATGACCAGCGGCTCTTCGCATGGGAGATGCGCCGCTTCCTCGAATTCTCCCTGGCTGCGGTTGCGCCTGGCGCCGATCCGCGCGCACTCGAGGCTGACCTCGCGAGCCTCGCGCGCGAACTCGGCGCGCTGCCAACGCGGGTGTTTTCGCATCGCGATTTCCACGGCAACAATCTCTTCATCCAGGGCCCGATCGCTTCACCCGCCATCCGCATCATCGATTTCCAGGATGCGTTGATGGCGCCGGCGACCCAGGACCTCGCGGTGCTGCTTACTACGCGTGACACCAGCGCGCTGATCTCACCAGCGACGGAAACGCGGCTGCTCGACTTCTACTTCACCGGGCTTGTCCGGCGCGGCGTCGCGCCGATGAGTCGCGACGAGTTCCTGAGAAGCTACTCGATGTGCGTCCTGCAGCACGCGCTCAAATGCGTCGGGCTGTTCGTCTTCCTCGAGCGGGAGGGCAAACGCGAATACGCGGCGTATATTCCGCATGCAATTTCGCAGGCGCGCCGGATGCTCGCCCTCCTTGCGCCTGACTTTCCGATTTTGCAGCGAGCTTTCACCTCATGATGCGACCGAGGAGACTTCATAGATGAAGGCGCTGGTGCTTGCGGCGGGTTTAGGCGAGCGGGTTCGACCGCTCACCGAGAACATTCCCAAGCCGATGCTCGAAGTCGGCGGCCGCCCCCTGATTCACTACTCGCTCGCGATGCTCAAACGCGCGGGCATCACGCAGGTCGCGATCAACATTCATCATCTGGCGGGCGAAATCCAACGCGGGCTGCACGACGGTAAAGCGCTCGGCCTCGATATCACCTACTCCCCCGAGTCTACGTTGACCGGCACCGGCGGTCCGCTCAACGCGCTGCGGGGATTTTTCGGCGACGAAACTTTCGTGCTTGCCAATAGCGACAGCATCCTCGATTTGGATCTTGCCGCGATGATCGCATTCCATCGCGACCGCGGCGCCATCGCGACGATCGGGCTGTTCAAACCGCACGATGACCTCGAACATGAGCACCTCGAGATCGACGCTGACGCGCGGATTCGCCGGATGCGCCTAATCAAGACGCGCAATCCGCTCACCTACAATGACTATCCGGCGGAACTCCGCGACTTCGATCCGACATCGCTCGACTGGTTCATGTACCCGGGTATCATTGTTGTGGAGCCCGCGATATTCGACCTGATCCCGAAGACGCCGCCGTGGGCGCTCTTCACCGGGCTATTCGGACCGATGGTGGCGAATCGGCTGCCAGTCTTCGGCTTTGTGCACACGGGTTTTTTCCGCACCGTCGATGATTTGAAGGCCTATGAGAATTTGCGTCGCGAGTTCAAGACTTCACCACCTCAGTTCGAACATTTGGTTTTGCCGTCATTATCCTGAGGGAAGCGGAAGCGCCGTCCTTCGGGTCTCGAAAACGTCCGCGGAGGCGAGCTTTCCTCACCACCTGGCGGAATCGCTCGCTCGCGCCGCGCCAGCCACATATGTGATAGATGGCGGGGATGAATCTTACCGACCAAATCTTCGGACTCTTCCTCGATTGGACCATGAGCTCGAAGGTGATCGCCAACGAGCGGCCGGCGGCCTTGAAGGATGCTCACGGTGGCGTGCTCGAACTTGGCTTCGGTACCGGGCTGAACCTTCCTTATTTTCCGGCGGCGGTGGAGCGACTCACGGTAGTCGATCCTGAAGAGCTTTTGTCGAAGCGCGTCGCGCAGCGCATCGCCGCGGCTCGCTTTCCCGTCCAACGCGCCAAGCTCAGCGCCGAGCGTCTGCCGTTCGATGCCAACCAATTCGATTGCGCGGTCAGCACATTCACCTTGTGCACGATTCCCGACGCCGCGGCAGCGCTGCGCGAGGTGCGTCGAGTGCTCAAGCCCGGCGGGTCGCTGCTGTTCCTCGAGCACGGTCTAAGCGACGAGCCCTCGGTAGCGAAGTGGCAGCGCCGACTCGAACCGATCCAGCGCGTGATCGGCCGCGGATGTCACCTCACGCGGCGCATCGACCAGCTTGTTTCCAGCGCGGGACTCGAGATCACGCGGCTCGATCGGTTTCTGATTCAGGGGATGCCGAAGACTCATTCCACGATGTATCGAGGCACCGCGCTCGCCGTGAAGTAGCGAGTCCGGCCCGGCCGCCAACTCGTTCGATGCAAAGAATCCAGCATCTAGAGTTTGAACGTGCGTGATTGTGCCGCGTTTCACGACCAGCGCGATCGAAAGTGCGGCCCGAGTCAAATCTCCAAGGCTTCGCGCAGTTCCAGCGCCGCGACGCCGCCGCTGCTGGCGCTTGCCTTCATCGGCCCGAGCTTCCGCACGCCCGCTAGCGCCACGATGAACCCGGCCAGATTCACCGCGACGACGATCCAGAAGATCGCCCAGCTCACATCGATCGCGATTCGAAGATCGGTGGGAAGGCACACGATCACCAGCCACACGCCGAGCGGCGACCCAAGCATGCCCGACAGATGGAGTACGATACGCGCCCACCGCGGCGTCGCAAGGTAATCGCCGAAGCGCATCTTGAAGCGCGGTTCGGCGTTGTAGAAGTACGCGTATTCGTATTCGATGCCGAGCAGATAGCCGACCGCGATTTTCACCAGCGGCTGAAACGTCATCGTCCAGATTGCCGCCGCGATGATCGCGAGCAGATTGGAATGATTGTGGATCGCGAGAACGATCAGGACGCCGCCTACCACGGTCAGCGCCGCTTCCGCGACCAGTCCGGTCGTGAATGAGATCGTCCTCCTGTCGTCGCGCCGATGAAGCTTGCTGCTGACACGCGTGATCTCTTCCTTAAGCGCCTGGCGTTCTTCGCGCGGCAGCATCCGCGCATCTCTCAGCAGCCCCTCCCAGGGGCCGGGACGGTAGCTGTGCTCATCGATCTGACGTTCGACCTCGGCGATCCGATCGCGAATCCGCTCGCGCGCGCCGATGTCATACAGCGCGGCTACCATTTGAAAATCGCCGCCGCCACGAATGCGATGATCATGAGGATGCCGAACTCCATGTGCAGTTGGACCGAGCGCAGCAGCGCGAGATTCAGCTTCTTCGCGTCGGTCTCGCGCCGCACGATTCGAATCTGATCGCGCGCGCGCGGAAGCGTGATTGCCACCAGCAGCGCCGTCCATGGCAGCGTCCGCGCGAGCACCGCACTAAGCGTCGTCGCATAGGCCAGCACGTCGAGCGTAATCAGCTCCCAGATCGCGCCGCCCCGCCCGAGGATCGTCGCGAGCGTGTGCTTGCCGTGCAGACCGTCGGTCTCGATATCGCGAATGTTGTTGGCGTGCAGGATGCCCGCGACCAGGAATCCCAACGCGACCGAAGCCCATAGCGCGCTCCACGAAAACGTCTGCGCCATCACAAAGTACGCGCCGAGGACTATCGCGGGTCCCATGAAGAGGAACACCGTCAGCTCGCCGAGCCCGATGTACGCGAGCGAAACCGGCGCCGCAGTGTAAAAGTATCCGGCAGCGACGCTGGGAATTCCGATTGCGAGAATTGGCCAGCCGCACAGGTAAACCAGCACCAGGCCAAGGGTGGCGCCGATCGCGAACGCGACGATGCCGCCGCGCCAGACTTGCTCCGGCGTGAGCAGTCCGCGCTGAATCACCATGCTGGGGCCGAGCGAATCGTGAGAATCGGCGCCGCTGCGGAAGTCGTAGTAATCGTTGATGAGATTGGTGCCTGCCTGGATCGCGACCGCGCCGACAAGCGCGATCAACAGGCGCCATCCGTGGAAATATCCGTCGCGTGCCGCCACCGCGGTACCAAGCAGCACAGGGACCGCCGCCGCGCTGAGCGAAGGCGCGCGAACCGCTTGCAGCCAGGTCGCGAATGCGCCGGGGCGTGCGCCACCGCTTTGAGGAATCGCTTGCGCGTCTGTCATAGGACCTCAGATTATGACTTTATCTTCTTGAAGTCGCGCGATCTCGTCGCGCGAATATCCAAGCAGATCGCCGAGCACTTGCTCCGAATCCTGGCCGATCGCGGGCGCCGGCTGATAGTCGGGCTGCATCGCGCTGAAGGTCACCGGCAATCCCGGAACGATTCGCTTTCCGCTTTCAGGATGTTCGAGTTCGACCAGCATCCCCGATTCGCGCAGCGCGGGATCTTCCATCAGATCCATCGGACAGTAAACGGGGCCGACGGCGAGGTTGCGCTCGCGAAGTTTCTGCACCAACGCATCGCGGTCGAACTCGCGCGTGCGCGATGCGACCTCGCGCTCGAGGTCATCGACATTGGCGAGCCGCGAGGGAAGCCTCGCAAAGCGCGGATCGTTGGCGAGCGTGGGAACCCCGAGCGCCTCGCACAACGATCCGAATTCCTCGTCGCTCGCGATTGCGATCGCGATCCATTGATCGTCGCCCTTCACCGGAAACACGCCATGCGGCGCCATCCCCGCATCGCGATTCCCGATCGGGCCGTTGTCGCGCCAGTTGAGGAAGTAATCCATCATCGCTTCCGGCAGCATCGCGGTCACGGTCTCGGCCATCGAGAGGTCGAGGTACTGGCCCTCGCCGGTCTGATCGCGATGATGGAGCGCGGCGAGAATGAAAAACACCATCGCGGTGCCGACCGCAAAATCCGGCCACGTCCCGCCGATGCCGCACGGAAAATCGCCCGGGTATCCGGTCAGATGACACATGCCGGCGAAGGCCTGCGTGGTCGGCCCGAATCCCACCGTGTTCGCATACGGCCCGGTCTGCCCGAGCGGCGTGCCGGACAGCATTATGATGTCGGGTTTCACCGCGCGCAGCGATTCGTAGTCGAGCCCGAACTTTTTCATGTTACCGACGGTATAGTTTTCCGTCGCGATGTCGCTGACCTTGATCAGGCGATGCGCAATCTCGCGCGCCTGCGGAAGCATCAGG
>JBGPMZ010000241.1:0-5102 GCA_041487255.1 Binataceae bacterium (SeqCode)
CTCAAGCTGCGCCATCAGTCCGCGGATATCGGGCACAGAGATTGTGAAGTAGCGCAAACCGAGTCCACCCATCGGGCCGCCCGGTGCCGGTTTCGCCGCCGGGGTCCGCTCCAGCTTCAGCAGTTTGATGACGGTGGTTCCGCATTTGAGGCGGTACATCCGGCCTCCCGGCAACGGCAACTCGCCCTCCCACTCCAAGCCGAGCCCGTCACGATAGAAGTTAAGTGCCGCTTTCTCGTCGGTGATGATGATTCCCAAATCGATGGAGTCTTTGCTTACCTGCACGCCTTTCTCCTCTCGCGCGAAACTGCGCACGCCGCGAACGCTAGCGAATCAAGCATGAACTAGCGAGCATTCTCGCATGCCCTCGTTGGAACACTGCACCCTATCGTCGAGGTTTGAACACACCAGTCAGAACTCAGATCTTGCGGACCGGCCGTCGGCTGCTTGCCACTCCCGTACTACCCCGGTTTAAACCGACCTCCGGTAGCTGAGCTTCCCGCGCGGTTCCAAACCTCCGCCAGATATCCGGCCCGGCCGCGGTCAAGCCTCCGTCCACCACCAGGGCCTCACCGGTGACGAACTCGGAATCATCACTGGCCAGAAACAACGCGGCGCCGGCGATGTGCTCAGGTTTCCCATGCTCTGGCCACGGCTGCAATTGTTCCATCCGCTTGGCGGCGGCAACCGGGTCCCCACGGTCGGTGAGCGGCGTAAGAACTCCACCAGGACAGATCGCATTGACCCGGATACGGTCGGAAGCGAGCTGAAGTGCGGCCCCGCGCGTGAGATTGATAACCGCCGCTTTAGCAGCCGAATAAACCAACGGTCCGCCTCCGCCGCTGAGACCGGCGATCGAGGCTGTGTTTATGATAGAGCCGCCCCGGCTTAAACGCTTCATGGCCCGAGCCGCATGCTTGATGCCGAGGAAAACACCCTTGGCGAGCACGTCGAAGGTGTAATCCCACTCTTCTACTTCCACGTCCCAAATCGGGCCGAGCGCGCCACCCACTCCAGCATTGTTGAACACGATATCGAGCCGGCCGAAATCAGAAATCGCCAAATCGATCATCGCGGCCACCTCGGGTTCTTTGGCCACGTCGGTTCGAATGAAGCGGACCTGCTCGCGAAATCCACGTTCCGCGGCAATCGCGAGAGTCTGCTTGCCGGTATCCTCGTTGTAGTCGGCGATCACAACTGATGCCCCCTCCTGAAGGAAGCGCATCGTGGTCGCGCGGCCCATCCCGCTCGCGCCACCTGTGATCACCGCCACTTTGCTTTGGAGTCTCATAGTTGGAACCTCGCTATTCGCATCGGCGCCGGAGTTCGGTAGTGAAGCTTACAATTCTCAATGAAGTCCGTCACGGCCCTGCTACTGCGGCCCGGCTTTCATTCCGCCGCAACCGCGGGATCGCCTGATTCAGCGAGGACTGCGCCCCGACCCTCACGGGAGAAGCTGGCGGCCAGATCCTGCCAGCTTTCGCGCATTCCAATAAATTGCGCGACCGCTACGCTCAGAAGCGCCGCGTTCAAAACTCCGAGGACAGCCATCGATATGCCGCCCGAAATCATGTCCAGGATGGCGATCATCAAGGTTGCGGACGGAATCAGCCACATAACTATGACATAGGAAGCAGGGATCGCGGTGCGCTCGAGAATCTTCGGAGTCCGCTCGAAAATGGGCTTTCGGCCGGTCCACCATTGCCGAATGGAGTTGACGACGCCGTTTACGCTGACCGGAATAAGAAGCAAGCTGAGAGCGTAAACCCGGGGCAGGTCAATCCATGAGTAGCCGCATGAGAACAGAGCGCGCGCATAGAGGGTGTAGTAAACCAGTGCGGTTAGTAGAAACCATCCGCGCAAGCTGTTGTCGTCGATTGCAACCAGCGGCAGGAACAGCATACCGAGATTCACTGTCGTCGATGCGAGATAGTGGAACCGCAACAGCGCTTCCGGAATCCTGTTCCATCGCTGTTCCGCCTTGCGCAAGTATTGCCCAAGTCCTGGAAGGTTCAACAATCCGCCGCTGGACCAGCGCCGCCGCTGAACAATCAGTGCGCCAAAGTCGGCGGGGATCACCGAATAGGTCAACGGCTCGATGTAATTGTAAATGCCCCATCCTTTCGCAAGGAAACTGAGCGACGATTCCGTGTCCTCAACCAGGGTCCGATCCTGAATGTACTTCCGTATCGGATATCCTCGCTCTCGGGTCTGTTCGCAGACGTCCTCCAGCGCGTCGCGACGCATTAATGCGCTGCCGCCGACCCAGAATGCCGCGCCGTAGTGCGCCGACCCCTGGCAGAGCATCCGCTGAATATCGGTTTGTGCGGCCGCGGCGCGTTCCAGCACGATCGGGCTGCCGGGCATCGGACGATGAGGTGATTGAGCGATCGCAACGCGGCGATTCTCGTCCTGCTCCATCAGATGAATCAGCCGAAGCGCGTAGTCGTGGACGAGCAGTGTGTCCGCGTCCAGTGCGATTATGTACTTGGCGTCCGGAATTCGAAGCGAGGCATCCGCCACTTCGCACTCCTCCAGATGGGCGCCGTCGATTTTGAGCGCGGTCCTGAAGTTTCGCGCGATGAGCCCGATATAGCTGTTGAGGTTCATCGCCTTACTGACCGCATGAGAAAGGTTAACGAATCGCTTGCGTTCGAAGCATGAAACTTGAACCGCAAACAGAGCGGTCAGCCTTTTGTGTTCGCGGGTGATTTGAAGCAGAGAGAGTTCGCGCGCTTGCCCGCTGGATGCTGCATTGATTTCATCGGCACGCATGCGGAGAGCTTTTGCCGGGTCCCGCAGAATTCGACTCACGAACAACTCGTCAGCATGGCCGCCGACATCAAAGCTCACCGCCACATCTTCCAGCCATGCCGCAGCTTCTTGATACAGCTTTTCCAGCCGCGCACATTCTTGTGCGGGCTCGAAGGAGCCGTGCATCGTGCGGTGTTCGAAGGCGTCCAACTCTGCGCTGAATTTAGACTCCTGCGGCCGCAGCATCGCTTCGATTTCTCCGCTCGCCTGACGCATGGCGCGCAGGTCACTCGCCGCCTTCGCACTTGCGGGTACAGGAGGATCATCGATCAGCAGCACCAAGCGCCGATTCGGATACTCGATGAGTGCCGCGGAGAGCATCGTTTTCCGCACCACCTCGATGCGCTCACAATAGGCTGGAACCAGGATGGTGAGTGGCGGCGGGCGCTCGCAGTCATAGAACGCTTCGATCTCCGCGCGCGGTGCCGCGTTATGAGACTGCGTGCGTTTCAGGAAGCCAAACCGACAAAAAAAGTAGACGAGCTGTCCGAAAAAAAAGAACACCAAGGCGGGGAACAGAATCGCATCCTCAACCGCAATTCGGGTATTTCCAGCGTGAATCCGGGCGAGACACGTCAGTCCAACCTTTGCGAGCACCAACAGTGCCACCAACGCGGTAAACGCAATTGCGGCCCGCGTGTAGGCGACCTCGCGCGCAACCGCGATGGACGGCCGCGACTGACCGTTTCCCGCCTGAACCGGCGCGCCGAGGCGGTCCCCAGTAGTTCCTACCGACATAATGAAACGAAACCCCCGGACTAGAGAACGTGCCCGACGCTATTTAGCATCGCCTAACCGCTAGGGCTACCTGCAAAAATTGCAGAGCGCTTAACAAAGGGTTTCTCGACCCGGTTTTCAGGACCGACCAAAGCCGAGGGTTGTTCACTGTCGGTCGGCGGACGGCGCCTTGCAAACCTCGTTCAGGCGCGCCGGCGTATAGATGTGGTCATCGAAGTCTTCGAGATGGACGCCATGCGACTCCGCGATCTGATCCAGGAACGTCATCCCGCCCTCGTACGCACCTTTAGGATCGAATCGGTAGACCGGGTCCGCGAGCGTTTCATCGAGCGAGACGAACTGAACTCCTTCATCTTTCCAATGCTTGAGTATCGGTCCCAGGGTGATTGCGTTGAAGACATTGAGATGGATGAGCACGATTTGAGGAATCCGGCGATCGAATAAGCGCTCTGACGCCAGGTTGGTACGACGCAAGTGACGATCGGCGCTGTCCGCAATGTGGCTCTTCAACCATGCGATTGACTTCTCGTCCTGCTGCGAGGTGCATCGGTTGAAGGCGGCGTTCCATTCCCAATCGAAGTAGTCGGTCGTAACTTCGGCGATCCGGTAGCCATTTTCTGAAAGATATTTCCGAACCGCGTTACGCTCTACCAGCGTGTTGCCCTCCTCAACGAAGGGATATCTGAAAACGCGGCGTCGCCTGACAGCTCCGGGGGACTTATCCAATGTGGCAAGCAGTTGGTCCTGTTCGGCGATACTCTGGATAAAAGCCTTCACACCCACTTTGCTCAGATCGGAATGATCGTAGGTGTGATTCCCCAGCAGATGCTCCGCAGCCAGCCACATTTTCAAGATGCGCTTTTCGCTCGGATCGCCTTCCATGAAACTGCCGTTGGAGAATCCGTACGGATGGATCACGCCGTTTGCTTTCAGCGTCTTAATGATTTGCTTCGTCGCCTTCTCGCGCGTCATCTCCAGCGGAAAAACGCCAGTTCCCAATGGGAAGTCATCGATCGTCAAGGTGACCCTGGTGGGACCGAGCGGCTGATTGGACGCGAGCGGGTCTGAACCGGCGATCGCTGACGCGGACAGAAAGATTGTTATCAGAAGAGCAAGAAGATGTCTGTTGATCCGTAAGAGTCGCGAAGTTGGGGCCGCGATGACGGAAATCGTCGAGACCGAAAGAGGGCCGCATTGCTGAGCAACGCCGGGCGAGCAAGTCATTGGTCTTGCAGCGGTCATCGGGACATCGCCAATCGATCGAGTGCGCCGACCAACTCTCTAAAGAGAATCGAGTTTAACCGAAACCAACCTTGCTGAGTTGAAACGCCTTCGTTCAACAAATGCCCGACGTTGGGATAGAGATCGCCAATCTGCTCCACAGCCGCGGCACGGTCTCTGACGATTTTCCCCATGACGAAGTAGAGAAGGCTCCTCGCGAGTTTGAAAGTCAGCAGAGGCGGCTCTCGTCCTCGCACTGGCCGGTCGGCGAGCAGGCGCAACTCCGAGCCGAGGTACACGGCCTCGAAGAAGAGCTGTTCGCGAAGCAG
>JBGPMZ010000242.1:0-5088 GCA_041487255.1 Binataceae bacterium (SeqCode)
CCCTCATCCAGCCCCTCGTAGCATTGCAGCCGCACCAGATCCCATCCGAGCGCGGCAGCCGCCACCTTCGCGAGGTCGGTTTTGCCGACTCCGGCGGGACCTTCGACCAGGATAGGTTTCCCGAGCTCTTTGGCCAGGTACATAACGGTCGCGATTCGACGGCTCGCGATGTAGTTGTTCTGCTTGAATTGGGTGATTACGTCGTCGATCGAAGAAAACATTCGGCCTCCTCGCCGGATGCGGTCGCGGGGCACATACCGCTTTAATCGTATTTCAATATCATGGCCGGGCGCGATGACAAAGTGACCCTGACGCTTTTCAGCAGTCGCGCGTGGGGCTGGTCCTCGCAGCGCACCTCATGCGTAGCTGAGCCATCGGACCACTTCGCGTATGGTCGGGCGCTTGCCATACATCAAAATCCCCACGCGATAAATTTGAGTGGCGATTTTCTGCACGACATAGATCGCGCCGATCAGTAGCGCGAAGCACAGCCCGATTTGCCATCCCGGCGGAGTCTCGACCGTCAGCCGCATGTACATCAGAACCGGCGAGCAGAACGGGATCATCGAGGTTACCACGGCGAGCGTCGAATTCGGCGCCGCGGCGACTGGTGTGATCAGCGTGCAGGCGAAGATCAACGGCGAGATGATCACGAAGATCCAATGCTGGGCTTCATCGCTGGAGTTGAACACGGCGCCGATCGCAGCGAACATCGCGCTGTAAAGCAGGTACCCGAGCAAGTAGAAAACGCCGAAATATATCATCAGCGGAAGCGGGACAACGTGCACCCCCGGAGTGAGGCTGGGCGGCTTCGCCATCGCGACACCCATCACGCCCCAGACCACCACCTGGATCAGGCCGACCGCTCCCACGCCTAAAATCTTCCCGCTCATCAATTCGTCCGGGGTGGCGGAACAGAGCAAAACTTCGATCACGCGCGAGGCTTTCTCGTCGAGCACCGAGCGCATGATCATCACGCCATATGAAAGCAGCGTGACGAAGAGCATCGTCGCCAGCAGCAATACGGTGATGATCGCGGCGGCGTCCCGGCTCACGGGGTCCTGTGCCGCGCCGGTGAGCGTCATCTCCACCTCGGCTCCCTGGAGCATCGTCTTAATCTGATCCGGCTTGATCCCGTACTCCGCCATCCGCATGCGATTGAAGCCGCCGGCGATCGAGTTGCGCACCAGTTGCTGCCACATGAAGTCACGGCCATTGCGGCGCTGGTACAATGCGCGACCCTCCTCAATCGAATCCGCGGTCATCCAGATGATGCCATCGAGGCGGTTTGCGTTCACCTCATCAAGCAGCCGCCGATGTTCCGCGTCCGAGGTGTCGGTGTCGATCGTGACGTGGTACGCGCCCTTGGTATTGCTCTCCAGATGCTCGCGGACGTTCTCGGCCAAATCGGCGCGGGGGCACACCAGCACGATCTTTTGATTGTCGCGATTTGCCCGCGCGCCCAGCACCGCAGGGATTCCGATGACAGCCGCCAGGAACAGCGGCATCAGAAATGTGGTGATCAAGAATGAGCGGGTGCGGATTCGTTTGAAGCATTCGTGCTTGCAGATGATCCAGGTGTTGCGCAATGGACTGCTAAACATTGGGCTTTTCCACCCGGTCGATGAAGATTTGCTCGAGCGACGGCTCCATCACCTCGAAGCGTGAGATCTTCGCCGAGCACATCGCAGCGCGCAGCAGCTCTTGCGAGTCCGCGCCAGGACGCAGCTTTACTTCGGCATAGTTGCCGTAGTTATTGCTCGACTCGACCAGCGAGCATCGCGAAAGGAACTTGCCGTCGCCCTCGTATGCGATCTGCACGAAGCGCGAGCCGTAACTCGCTTTCACTTCCCGCAACGAGCCCTGCAGCACGGCGCGTCCGCGATTGACTAGGCAAATTGCGTCGCACAGCTTCTCAACCTGATCCATCCGATGGGTCGAGAACAGGATCGTCCTGCCCTGCTCCTTCAGTTCGAGGATCACGTCCTTGAGTATGTTCGCGTTGATGGGATCGAGTCCCGAGAATGGCTCGTCCATGATTATCATCTCGGGTTCATGCAACAGCGCGGCGATAAACTGCACCTTCTGCTGCATGCCCTTCGACATTTCCTCGACCCGCTTGTCGACCCATTCCGCGATTTCGAGCCGCTCGGCCCAGCGGCGTCCCCGCGCGATAGCGTCGCGCGCGGTCAGCCCGGTCAGTTGTCCTAACAGGGCAAAGTTCTCGCGCACCGTGATTTTTCGATAAAGCCCGCGCTCCTCGGGCAGGTATCCTACTTTGTGTAGATGGCGGCGCTCGAAGGGCTCGCCGAACAGGCGCACCGTGCCGGCGTCGGGACGGATAATCCCGATCATCATTCGGATGGAGCTGGTTTTGCCTGCGCCATTGGGCCCCAGCAGGCCGAAAATCTGATGGGAGGAAATCGAAAAGGAAAGATCGTCGACCGCTACAAAATCGTCGTAGGACTTGCGGACCCGCTCCAGCTCAACCGTCACCATCGCATCGAGCGTACCGAATCGCGCGAAACGAGACGAGGCCCGCCGTTTAGCCGAAACGCCTGCGAATTAGTGCGCCCAGACCAGTTGCGAATTTTTCTCCCACGGGTAGACATGCACCATCCAGCCGAAAAGTTGCGGATAAAATACGCCTCCTGCCTCGTCGCATGAGTTCCTGGTAGCGATAGTACCCATGCCGAACTTCTTCCAATCGACGGTCGATGGATCGGTGCCCTTCTTCGGCAGGCACAAGTTGATATGCTTGTGCCATCGAGCAATGCTCAGGGGCACCCGCTTGTTGAGCTGGTCCTCGGTGTCGCGCTTAGGCGCGGTATACATCGCTCCGACCAGCTCATATCCATCTGATGTGCGTTTATACAGAAGCGAGGTCGGCTGCGACGGGTTGAAGGTGAAGGCCGCCTTCAGCCCATACCACATCTTGGAGAAGTGAACGATCGGCTGTTTCACCTCCGGATGCCACGGCTTGTAACCGTCGGCTTCCGCGAGGTGGTAGTCCTTGTATTTCGCGAGCGCCCCCTGCAGCGTCTCCACCAGTTCGTCGGCGCGATGCTGATCGCCATCGCTCTTGGGCCGCGACGCCGTGTAGCCCATATGCGCCGCCATCATCGGGTCGTGCTCCATATGTTCCGACGACATCATGCGATCCATCGAGGCGGCATTCTCGCTCCCCATATCCATCGAACCCATATCGTCGGCAGACGCGCGCTGGACCATGAACAACATGCCGACCATCGCGGCGGTGCTGATTAAGGCTGAGTGGCGACGCTTCATATGACCCTCCTGCTTCAACTCTCCAATTACGTTTTACCCCGTTCAAGGTTTCAAGGAGGTCGCTTCGCAATGTCTACAGGAGCGTCCCGCCGGATGGGATGTACCGATCGAAACGGCCAAAGGTCTTCGATGCCATGAACTGGCCGACGTGGTCGATCCTGAGACTCGCTCCCAACAGTGCGCTGAGCACGGTCATATTGATTCCGGGAATCCTAAGCTCAACTTTAGCGTCGGCCTGACTGCTTAGGGCGTCGCCTATCGCACGGAGGAGTGAAAGCTGGTGGCGCGCATTGCGTGCTGCGACGGGTCCGATCCGGCATGGTTTGCCATCCAATTGCGAACGGCTGACCGCGTTCGAATAGTAGGCGTACGCGAGCAGCGCGCCCGACGAATCGGTAATAGCAAGACACCTCAGACCGCATTCGTCGAGCCAGAAGCGATGGTCGCCCTCACGCCGCCGTCCCCAAATTGTCTCGTCCAGGTCGGCGAGCCTGCGAATCCACGCCTTCGACGGTTCCACCTGACGGAGGTTCTCCTGCCTGGGTGACCGCGCTCGCGGTATTTGGCTGAGTCCTCGGGCGGTTCCCTCGATTCCGAACAATGGGAAGCGCGGGACCATCCCGGTCTGAATGTAAAGCCGCTGTGCGCTCAGGTCATGGCTCGATGCCACCGCGAGGATGCGGGCGCCGCGCTTCCGGCCACTCGCGAGGCATCGCTTGAGCAGTTCGCCTCCGATGCCCTTGCCATACGCCTCCGGGAGCACGAACAGGTCCGCGAGGAACCAGAGCTCGTCGCGCACGAACGCCACACTGAAGCCGATTGGCCGGCCACCTTCTGTCGCGAGCCACGCCAGCTTCGGGTCGGTCCTCAAGAGGTGCCGCATCTCCGAGCTGGGTTCGTCGGTGATCGTGATGGCGGAAGATTTGCCGCCACTGCGAGTAACGACGAGATCATAGAGCGCCTTGCTCTGTATGAGGCGCATCGCGGAGAGATCGTCCTCGCGCGCAAGCCGGTAAGTGACTTCGCTACTCAAGGGATTGCTACGAAGTTCAACTCCGCAGTTCGTCGAGCAATGCTTTCGCGACCTTGAGGTCGGCGGTGTCGAATCCCTCGGTGAACCAGCCGTAGATTTCGGCGAGCATCGTGCGCGCCTCATCGCGATGACCTTGCTTCGCGAGCAGCTGTGCGAGGCTCATCGTCGCGCGCAACTCCAGAGATTTGGCGCTCTGCTCGCGCGCGATTTGGATGGCGTTGCGAAAAGACCGATCTGCGTCCGCAGTGCTGGAGGAATCCCGCATCAGCAACAATACGCCCTTGGTCCGATACATTTCGGCGGCGTAGTACCGCTCTCCAGTTCGGTCTGCGATAGCTATCGCCTCGCCGAGCAGGACGAGCCCCTCTTCCGCTCTCCCGAGTTTTTCATGCGCTTCGGCAAGCTGGGTGAGTGATTGAGGGCGGGTGTACTCTCCTCCGGTAGCCCTATGTGCGGCCAAACCCCGGCGGATTTCCGCAATTCCCTCTTCCTCCTGCCCTAGCGCAGCTAGTGTCCAGCCACGCGTCACGGCGCCCAGCGCTAACCAGTTCTGAAATCCTCGCTCCGTCGAGAGAGCAATGGTCGTTTCGGCAAAATTCATCGCGGCCTTATGGTCACCGCGGAGACTATGAAGGGCGGCTGCCCACCACAACGCCAACCCTAAGAGAAAGGGGTCAGACTTCCGTCCCCGGTGGACCGCCTCATTAACACTTGCAACGGCTTGGTCCGGGTAGCCGCGGTACCAAAACGTCCAGGACATATGAGAC
>JBGPMZ010000243.1:0-5071 GCA_041487255.1 Binataceae bacterium (SeqCode)
ACCGAGGCCGGCTTGACCTCGAGCATTTTGGCTCCGCATCGCGAGCAGAACGCGGCTTGCGGGTTCGATTCGGTACCGCATTGCGAGCATCTCATTAGCGGGATTCTTCCCAGTGGGTCATCAGGATAACGGCGATTATCCGAACGCAAAGCCTGGTGGTCAACGAGCACGGAGTTTGAGAGTGTCCTGAAGCGTCGCGCATCTCTACCCGAAAAAGCACATTTCGTGGTACGACGGCGTTATGAAATTCGGACTATTCAGCATCAACAATGGACCGTGTGCATTTCCGAAAACCGCGGCCGCCGTCGCCAAGGCCGCGGAGCAGGCCGGCTTCGAAAGCGTGTGGACGGGAGAGCATGTCATCGTTCCCGATCCGCAGGTACCGCCTTCGCCGGTCGCGCCCGACTATCCGATGCTCGATCCGGGAATCGCACTTTCATTTGTCGCGGCGAACACTTCGACGATTCGCCTCGGCACCGGAATCATCATCCTGCCGCAGCGCAACCCGGTGGTGCTCGCCAAGGAGCTCGCCTCGCTCGACGTGCTATCGAACGGTCGATTGATTTTTGGAATCGGTATCGGCTACCTCAAGCCGGAGTTCGATGCGATCGGCGCGCCATTCGATCACAAAGGTCCACGCACCGAGGAGTACCTGAAGGCGATGCTCGCGCTGTGGACGATGGCGAAGCCCGAGTTCAACGGCCAATGGGTCAAGTTCAAGGGCGTCAACACGATGCCGCGTCCGGTCCAGAAGCCGCATCCCGAGGTCGTCTTCGGCGGTCACACCAAGGAGGCCTACAGCCGCGCCGCGCGCCTCGCGAAGGGATGGTACGGCTTCGCGCAAGACCTCGAGAGCACCGAAAAATGCATCAAGGGCGTTCGCGACGCGTGCAAAGCGGAAGGCAAGAAGTTCGAGGATATCGAGATCAGCATCACCCCGCGCATCAAGGTTGATCGCGATACGGCCAAGCGTTTCGCCGACCTTGGAGTGCACCGCCTGATTTTGCTGCCGCGCGGGAACGATGAGGCCTCGATCCTACAGATGGTCAGCGAGACCAACCGCGACCTAATAGGGAAAGTGTAAGACGTTAGCTGGCGTCTTTAGGTAGAACATCTCTCTCAGATTGGGACGGCTCGCTGTTCAGAAGTGTGACGGCGAGCCGTTCGATTGGACGCGCCAAAATTTTAGCCATTCGCCAAATAACTATCGGTTAACATAGCCCCATCCCTGAATAAAACCTCATAACCGCGCTGCGCTTCGCCTATTCGAGACAGCGGCACGCCGCTTGCGTTTTAAGCGAATCGAACGATGCGGGAAGCCGCCAAAACGGAACGGGGAGGACTTTTGACGAATGAAGAACGAAAACAGCCACGTTATGACAGTGAAGGAATTGTCCGATTATCTAAAGGTGCACCCGTCCACCATCTACCGTCAGCTCAAGCGCGGACGCCTTCCGGCGTTCAAGGTCGGAAGCGATTGGCGTTTCAATATCGAGTCGATCGATCGATGGCGTCTGGATCAGGACAACTTCGCAGCGTGATGAGCCCAAGTCGGAGCTAAGAGACCGGCTAAGGTGCATCCTCGATGACTTCTGAGGCCGGGCGCACGTAGTCCATCGTGAGCCAACCGCGCAGAGAATCCACCTTGCCAATCTGAACCACGATCTGCGAACCAATCGGCAGATGAGGCGCGCCATGCAGGGTGCCTCGCACGCCGTAATCGGTGAGTTCGGCGCTGACGCCTTCGCGGGTGACGACCGCCTCGAGTTCAGTATCAGCGGCGCGGCGTTCGAGATATCGCAGGGTCCAGTAGCGCTTGGCGCGGCGCTCCAGTTCGCGCCACTCGGCCTCGGCATTCTCGGCTCCGGCCAGCACCGCCAGCAGTTCTTCCTGCGAATACGCGAACTGGTCGGGCCGTGCGAGAGCCGCGATTAATTGGCGCTGCAACACCAGGTCCGCATAGCGGCGAATTGGAGAGCTGAATTGTGCGTAATAGTCGAGCCCGATTCCCGCATGAAATTCGGGGTAAAGCGACAGGCGTGGACGCCGACCGGCAAATTCGCCATTGGTCCGCGGCTGCACTCTATAGATGATAGGGATCCGATGGTCTGCCGCGTACCGCGCCGCGACGTAGTTGCTTAGAACCATGAACTCGCCGACCAGGAGACGGCTCGGCGAACCAGTGTCGAGAACTTCGATCCGAATGTCGTCGCCGCGAACACGAACCTTTGCCTCGCGGCGCTGGATAAATAGCGCGCCTGCGCGGCGCCGCCGTTCGCGCAAGCGATTGGCTGCGAGGTTCAGCTTGCTCAAGGCGTCGGCGAGTTCTCCCGAGAATTCCGGGTCGGCGAGGATCTGATCAGCGCGGTCATAGTCGAGGCGCTGGTTGATCCTGATTCGCCCGGGATGGATCGAGGCCTCCAAAACTTCACCTTCGGGCGAAATGATCACATCGGTGGTCAGCACGGGTCGGACCTCACCGGCAATCAGGCTCGCGGCCTGACACGATATCGGATCCGGCAACATCCGCACGGTGATCTCGGGCAAGTAGACCGTGGTCGCGCGCTGCGCCGCTTCGCGATCCATCGCACTATCCTTGGCGACGAAATCAGCCACCAGCGCGATATGCACGCGCACCCGCAGCGAACCGTCACCTAGGCTCTCGCAACTGAGCGCGTCATCGATTTCGACGGTTTCCTCGTCATCGATGGTGATGCTGAAGCCGCCATCGGTCTCGGGGCGATCCGGCGCGACCGCGTTCGCTGCTTGCGCCGCCACTGCCTCTGCAAAATCGGGTTTTAGCCCGGCGATGGTAGCGAAGCGCGGCAGCTTGGGCGCCTCGCCCAGGCGATCGAGGATCTCGAATGCTGCCTCGACCGGCTCAATATCGGGCGCCGCTTGTTCCAGCATCGCGGTAAGGTCGCGGCTGCGCGTGAACGGATTTTCGATGTAGGCCTTGAGCTTCGCGACCAGCGGCGCGGCCTCCTCGGGCGAGGCGTGCGATGCGCCATGGAGGATCTGCCGGATGACGCGCTGCATTTCGCGGAACTCGTCGGAGCGCATCCGGATTTTCTCGGCTTGCACGCGCAGGCGCTCGACCTGCTCGGGCGTGCGCGCCTCGAAGTCCATGTGCCGGCGTGTGAAGAAGAGACGATCGTTGAGCAGCGCTTCCAGCATCACCGACGAGGCGGCGGCGGAACGGCGCCCGAAGAAAAGTTCCGCGAGTTCATCGGCGCTGAAGGAGCGGCCCTGCTCGTGAACGACTTCCCATAGCAGGTTCAGATCGAGTTCCGACGAGAGCTCGGCGCGCTCCGCTTCCAACTCGGCGAGCACCTCGGTGAGATTGGCCGGATCGGCCTTGCGATCGGAGTATCGCACCAGGATGAGGTCGCGCGCGATCAACTTCTCGCGCCCACTCGCATCGAGCAGCGCGACGTGCCGATCCTGTTCGCGCACCACCAGCCCGCCGCGAAAGCGCCCCTGGTCGAGGTACTCGACCAGCGATCCAAGGTATTTTGGGTGTGAGGTCACGGACTAATCATTTTGACGGGGCGGGTTTCAAAAGACTATATGGTTATCTTCATTTGATCGGCATTGGGGAACGACTGCTGACATGGCGGGAAGAAAAATTGAGTTGCAACTGCCCGATGAGTTGTTCGCGCAACTGGAGATGGTGGCCAGCGCACTCGGGATTCCCGATCCGGCGGAGGCGGCTGTAATCGGTGTTGCGGAGTGGGTTGCGCAAAGGAAATCGACGATGGACGATCGCGACCCGGGACAAAGGTACTTCATAAACGAGGCGTTGGATGAACTCGAAAAGAAGAAATAGTTGGTCGGGATTGGCGCTTGCGGCAGGGACGGTGGCCGCCGTCGTGTTCGCATCATCAGGCATCTTCGGTGCGCGAATCGCAAACGCCGCGGCCGGAAAAGGGCTCGATGTCGAGATCGCATATGAGATCAAGGCGCTCAAGATTAGCGGCGCCACCAGCCCGCTCTATGTGCAAGTCGACAACGGCAAGCTCGTCTTCTCCGACGCATCGGGCGCCGTGATGTCGGCACCGATGAGCGGCGGGAATGCGACGACACTGGCAAAGGTCGCCAGTCCGGCCGGCATCGCAATCGCTCCAGCAGGATTCGGATCGAACACCGGCCAGCTTTTCGTCGCATCCGGCTCAGATGAGAAGTCTCCATGCGAGATCATGCGCATCGGTGGCGCCGCGGCCACCTCGTTCGCGAAGCTGCCCGATGCGGGCAAGCTCAACGGCGGCAAGGCGACCGAATGCCGCGACCTGGAGTTTGGCGCGGTCGGCACCCCCTTCGCGGGCAAGCTTTATGCGGTCGCCAACGGCAACGCGACGATCTACGAAATCGATTCGAGCGGTAAGGCGAAAGCTTTTGCCACCTTCGATGGCACCCCGGTGTTCGAGATCACTAACGTTTCATTCAGCGCGGCTAAAGATCCGAAAGCGCCCAACGCAATGCTGGTTGGGATGCGCCCGCACATGGAAATCGCCGCCAAGGTCGGCCGCATCAACGTGTTCGGTCCCGATGGTAAGCAGAAGACCGAGTACCTGGTCGGATTCGTAAACCCGACCGGATGGGGCTACGCACCGGCGGGTTTCGGCAGCTACGGTGGAAACCTGTTCATCCTTGACGCGGGCAAAGCGGCGGCGAAAAACGATGCGGACCGCGACGGCCAGGTCTATCGCCTCGATGACAAAGGCGTCGTGCGGCCGTTCGCGAGCGGATTGGTCGATCCGAATTGCCTCCGGATGACCGGCAACGCGATGGTCATCGCCGATCCATCCGGGCAAGGGAAACCCGGCAAGGGCGCGATCGTTGTGATCAGCTCGATGCTGTAGAAGCTAACGCCATCGAGGTTGAAGAAACGGCTTCGCAACCAGCGGAGCCGTTTTCTTTCCGCGTTTTACCGCGTCGGTTCACGAGGCGATGATTTCAGGGCGTGCTAACCGCCATTCGGTGCCACGATGACGGAGTATTCGAAGCTCGCGAAAATCTACGACGCTCTTTACAGCTTCAAGAATTACGAGGCCGAGGCGAAGCGACTTCA
>JBGPMZ010000244.1:0-5060 GCA_041487255.1 Binataceae bacterium (SeqCode)
CAACATAAAGGATGATGAACAGCACCGGCGCGAGCGCGCCCATTGCGCGGATGCGATCGAGCATCGCGGAGAACAATTCGCCGAGGTGGAATTGGCGTCCCAGCACGATCAGCACGGCGATCGCCACGATGACGAGAAGCACCTTCGGCTGGAGGAGCGTTTTCATTCGATCCATCTGTCTCGATACGCGGGCCGATGCGTCACGATGGCCACTTTTCTGAGCGCCTCGGTAATGTAAATGTTGGGTGAGTGAGTGTACAGGAACATAAACGCCACGCGCGCACCAATCTGAAGGTTGGCGTCCTGACGGCGAGCGACACTCGCACGCCCGAGAGCGACAAGAGCGGGCAGCTCATCCGCCAAATGCTGGAGGCCGCGGGGCATCGGGTGGAGTTTTACCGAATCGTGCGCGACGACGCCGATACGATCGCGGCAACCATCGTCGAGAACCTCGCCAGCCTCGATGCGATGATCGTCACCGGCGGCACCGGGGTTGCGCCGCGCGATTGCACCGCCGACGTGGTCACGAAGCTGCTCGGTACCGAGCTCCCGGGCTTCGGCGAACTGTTCAGGATGTTGTCGTATCAGGAAATCGGATCGGCGGCGCTCGCGAGCCGCGCCATCGCGGGGATGCGCGACGGAAAATTTCTCGCGGCGCTGCCCGGCTCGACTGGCGGATGCCGCCTCGCCATGGAAAAATTGATCCTTCCCGAGCTTGGTCATCTGGTCGACTTGGCAAATCCCTTGGCGAATCCCAAATGAACCGGCTTACGATTCGACTCTTCGCAACCTTGCGCGAGCGCGCGGGTGCTCCTGAGCTGACCCGTGACTTTTCTGACGACGCGACCGTCGCGCAGATTTGGGAGCGGCTGAAGGCCGAGTTCCCCGCACTGCAGGGGCATCGCGATGCGGTTCGCTTCGCGGTCAATCAGGAATACGTCGACGACGATTATCGCCCGCGCCCCGGCGACGAGATCGCGTTCATCCCACCGGTCAGCGGCGGCTCCGATGCTCTGCCGTGGATCGGGCCCATCAAGATTGTGCGCGACAGGGTCGATGTCGCCGCGCTCGAGGCTGCGGTCGCCGATCCGGCGGCGGGCGCGATTTGTACCTTCGTCGGCACCACACGCGAGAACAACGTCGGGCGCAAGGTGCTGCGCCTGGAGTACGAGGCTTACGAGGCGATGGCGCTCTCGGAGATTCGCAAACTCGCCGACGAGGCGGGCCGGCGATGGGAGATCACTCGCATCGCGGTAACGCATCGCATCGGCGTGGTGGAGATTGGCGAGACCTCGGTGGCGATCGCGGTGTCGGCGCCGCATCGGGCCGAGGCGTTTGAGGCGTGCCGCTTCGCGATCGACCGCTTGAAGGAAATTGTACCTATTTGGAAGAAGGAATATTTCGAAGGCGGCGAAGTGTGGGTTGGATGCCAGACCTCGCACCCGCCTCCCGCGCAGGCCGCCAAATAGCATGGATTTTCCTCATCAGTTATGATCGATCCGCTGGTTGACCTCTCGGTCAAGCTTCTATATCTCCTCAAGGAATGCCCTTAGGCCCAACTGTGGTTGAGAAAATTATTCTGGCCGAGCCGCGTGGCTTTTGTGCCGGTGTGGATCGCGCGGTCGAAGCCGTCCGCAGTGCCCTGCGTGCGTATGGCCGTCCTCTTTATGTCCGTCATCAGATAGTGCACAACCGCTTCGTGCTGGAGGCCCTCGAGCAGGAGGGTGCGATTTTCGTTGAGGGTCTCGATGAGGTTCCCGAGGGCCAGCGCGTGATTTTCAGCGCGCATGGCGTTTCGCCCAGCGAATGGGATCATGCCAAGGATCGCGGCCTGCGCGTCATCGATGCGACCTGCCCGCTGGTGACGAAGGTTCACCTCGAAGTCGAACGTTATGCGAATGAAGGACGCACGGTAGTCCTCGTCGGCCACGCGGGTCACGAGGAGGTGAAGGGCACGGTCGGCGTGGCGCCCGGTAAGGTGGTGCTGGTCGGCAGCGTCGAGGAGGCCGAGAAAGTTCAGCTTCCCAATCCCGAGCGCGTCGCCGCGGTGACCCAGACCACCCTCAGCATCGACGATACCCGCGAGATCCTCGAAGTGCTCAAGCGCCGCTTCCCTAAAATGGCGACGCCCAAGACCGACGACATCTGCTATGCGACCCAGAACCGCCAGAACGCCGTCAAGGAACTGGTGCAGCTCAGCGAAGCGATCCTGGTAGTCGGCTCGAAGCAGAGCTCCAACGCGAATCGCCTGGTGGAAGTCGCCAGGACGCGCGGCGCACGGGCGTTCCTGATCGATTCGATGGCGGATGTTGAGCCCGAGATGCTCGCCGGCGTCAAATCGCTGGGGCTGACGGCGAGCGCCTCGTCGCCGGAATGGCTGGTCGAGGAGATCATCGGCGCATTCAAGAGTCGCGGCGCCTCGGTCGAGCTGCTCAGCGTCGCCAAGGAGCGGGTGCATTTCCCGCTGCCCATGACTGCCGACTGAAATGACCGCTGATTAGATCGCTCCCGGGCACATTGGCTCGAATCCGGAAGGATCTCATTTGAGGTCCTTCGCGAAGCGCTCAGGACGCACCTCGGCGCTGCCGAGGTGCGCTTGACAATCCGCGTCAGTCGCATAAAAACTCAACCGACATTCAAGGTTGGGGACAACCTCCACTCGCTCGAAAAGGAAAATGGTGATGCGAAAGGGAACTCCGCGCGCTCTTGCCCTGGCGCTTCTCGCACTGGTTTTTGCTGCCTCCGGATGCTCGCCGGCCAAGAAGCATTACAACAAGGCCGAGGATCTGCTCGCCAAATTTCAAGCGGGCGACCACGACATGAACCTCGTCAAGCAGGCCCAGGACGAGCTCCGCGAGGCGATCAAGGCTGACCCCAATCTGCTCGACGCGCACAGATCGCTCGCCAATGTGGATGAAGTCCTGCACGATTACGATGAAGCCGGCAAGGAATACATGGCCGCCTCCGCACTTGACCCGACCGATCAGAAGATGCGCGGCAAGGCGAGCTATTACCGTCATCTGCAGCAGCTCACAAAGCAGGCTGACACCGCGCTCGATACGATCAAATCGGGCGATGTGGTGCAGGGGATGTCCGATTTGAAGGGCACGTTGCAGGAAGCCGGCAAAGCGAACCTGTCGAAAGCGACCATCGACCACATGATCGATGACCTGCGCCAGGGCGTCGCCGCCGTGGTCCAGCAGGCCGATCAACAGGTTCAGCAGCAGAAGTACGCCGACGGGGTGAAGACCTACGATCAGGCGGCGCGCGGTTACATGCTGCTCGCGCTCGCGACCAAACAAGAGAAACTGGACCCTGCCCTCGATGCGGTTATGCATAATGCAGGAATCGCCGCACAGAAGGGCGGACCTCAAGCAGCGCAGATGATTTCCACCCTACTGAATGACGTGCTGACGTTCGATCCCGACAACAAAACTGCAAATATGGAGTTGGCGCAGTTGTCGTTGCATCAGGATCCGCCCGACTACGCGACGGCCGCGGATTTGATGGAGCGCGCGGGCGCGCCGGATGCAGAGGTGAACAAACTTCGCGCCGAAGCAAAAAAACATCGTTAGAACTGGGTCTAACTGAACCTCCCAAGCGCCCGGCGCTGGCCAAGAAGCCCAAGCCGGAGCGCAAGGGGCTGATGGAGCGGCGCGCATACATCGCGCTCGAGGGGCCGATTGGAGTCGGCAAGACCACCCTCGCACAGGTGCTCGCGCGCGAACTCAACGCGCGGCTGCTCCTCGAGGAGGCGGAGGAGAATCCATTCCTCGCGCGTTTTTACGAGGATCCCGAAAAGTACGCGATCCCGGTCCAGCTCTACTTCCTGCTCACCCGCTACAATCAGCAGCGCGAACTGGTGCAGCGTCCGCTCCTGGAGCAGGCGACGGTGGCGGACTACCTGTTCGCCAAGGATCGCATCTTCGCCAATCTGAACCTGGCGCCGGACGAGCTGGTGCTCTACGAGCAGGTCTACAAGCTGCTCGATTCAAAGATGGCGAAGCCGGACTTGGTGGTGTATCTCCTCGCACGCGTCGAGGTTCTGGCGGAGCGGCTGCGGCGTCGCAATCGCGATTTCGAGCGCGACATCAGCTACGAGTATCTGGAGCGGGTGTCGACCGCGTATCGTGACTTCTTCTTCTACTACGACGAGGCGCCGCTGCTGGTGGTGGATACTTCGGAGATCGATTTCGTGAACAATCCGAGCGACCTCGCCGACCTGATTCGCGAGATCGATCGCGCCGGCCAAGGCGTCCAACACTATGTGCCGCGCAAAGGGTGAGCGATCTCAGTGGCCGCCGCTGGCGGCGCCCCATAGCTCGCGCAAGCGCTGATCGCGTCCGCAGTTGTAGCGATAGAACTTATAGTGAGTGGGATTCTTCAGATAATAATTCTGATGATAATCCTCGGCCGGCCAGAAGGTTGATGCGGGCACAATCTCCGTCACGATCGGATCCTTGAACGGCTTGGTCTCTTCGATCTGCTTTTCCGAGGCTTCCGCCGCACGCTGCTGCTCGATGTTGTGGAAGAAAATCGCGGTCCGATACTGATGCCCTACGTCGCAAAACTCACGATCCTTCGAGGTCGGATCGACATTGTGCCAGAATACGCTCAGCAACTTCTGATAGGTGACCTTCGTCGGGTCGAATGTGATCTCGATCGATTCGGCGTGGCCGGTGCCGCCGTCGGAAACCTCCTCATAGGTGGGATGCTCCTTGAGTCCGCCGGTATATCCCACCGTGGTCGCTACCACGCCGGGGATGTGATCGAACGCGGGCTCCATGCACCAGAAGCATCCGCCGGCGAAAGTCGCTTTCTCGAGTCCTGAGCTGTCTGCGGCGTATCCGGCGCGCGTCGAGGCGCCGAGGAAGACCAGCATGCCGACAACTACTGCGAGGAAAATCTGCCTTCGAGGGATCATTCATCCTCCTGCGCGAGAATCATCATATCGTACAACCCGATGCGGCGAGTCGCGGTTCCGCGATCGCCCGATCCACGACAGAGCGAGTAAATGCTACAATGAAACTCAGGTCGCCGCCGCTGACAGTGTGGTCAAG
>JBGPMZ010000245.1:0-5049 GCA_041487255.1 Binataceae bacterium (SeqCode)
GCCAGCGAAACGGGGGGGAATTTCGCCAGCGAGGAGGAGAAACGAGGGCCTCCCAGCTTTCATACGAATCGCGCTTTTCATATATACAGACGAGCCTCATGCGCAAAAGTTGCGCGACGGCCGATGCGTTCAGCATCTGGGTCCCGGAGCCTCTCAACGTCGGCTGAAATAGTCGATCTCGATGATAGCCGGCTGCGCGACCCCCTGAACTGACTCAATTTCCGAACTCAGCGAGCAACAAGTGTGAGTACGACCGCCATACTCTCCTCGAGTATAAAACTGCTACATCGTGTCTATACGCGCCGGTGGCGGGTGATAGTTGCCGATAGCTGAACGCTGGCGAACTGGGTGGCGGAAGACTACAAGCTGAGAGCTATGCAAAACGGCGATCTGATGGTAATACGTCCCGCAATTGGCATGACTGCCCGGGTTCTGTTTACCCTGATTTTCTTTCTCTCGGGCATCACTCACTTCACCGACCTGCACACTTATGTCAATCTGATGCCTTCCGCGATTCCGTTGCGCGCTTTCTGGGTGATCATTTCAGCGGCGGTAGAACTCATAGGCGCCGCTCTCATCCTCTTCAACTATCGTCCGCGCCTGGGAGGATGGCTAATTGTTCTCTTTCTGGTCCCGGTCACGTTAGTTGTGCACGGGACCGCGATGATAGCGGATCCTAGTCCAGTCATGCGTGCGATAAACGTCTCGTTCTTTCTTAAGGGGCTCGCGATGACAGCTTGCGCGCTTTTTATCACCCAGCTCGGGGTGAGAGCCTCCAATGATACACTCGCTGGAATTGAAACGTCGAACTAAGGTCGCTTCAAAAAACTCGATAGGTTTCCAGCTGCATAAGTCTCAAGCTAAGAATTATGACCTCGGCTATTGCGAAACGTATTCCAGTGCTGTTTAGTCAACTGTCTGCAAGTCAGGCGGAGGTGACGATTTGGATATTGACAAGATTGTGGCAGAGTTAAGAAGTGAGATGGATCGGATCGGGAGAGCGATAGGATTGCTGGAAACTGACGCTCCCAAAGCCAAAAGAGGTCGTCCCCGCGGGTCTGTCGCTTCTTCCGCCAAGCCGAAGCGCAAAGGACTGACCGCAGCCGGCAGAAAGCGCCTGTCTGAACTGATGAAGAAGCGTTGGGCAGAACGCAAAAGAAAGCAATCCTAGCAGTTCGGTATCGCCCCAGAGTTAGGGCGTGGCGGACGGTTCGTGGGCCGCGATAAATCGCAGCATCAGGCTCTGAAGCTCCGTCGCATGAGGGCCATACAGGATGGCGGTGCCGTGCGCGTTGCCCGGATAGACCTCCAATGACTTCGGCGCCGTCGCCAGTTTGTAGAGGATCTCGGGCTGTCCTGCGACCAAGGGATCGTCGGCCGAGGTTACGAGGAGGATTGGCGCGCGAACCAGGTGGATTACCGGTTCGACGTCGAGACCTCCGAAGCTGGTAGGAGTGGAGATGCAGATGATACCTGCAACCCGCTCATGCGCCGCGACCAGGATGGCCGCTTCGGAACCAAGGCTCGCGCCCGCTATGAAGATCCGCGCGACGCGCGGACGCAGGAACTCATACGCTGCCATCAGGTCCTGCTGCGCGAATTCGGTTCCTGACTGACCCTCGGATTCGGTAAAGCCCCGAAAGTCGAAGGTCAACGCCTGATAGCGATGCGCTGCAAGCACGCGCGCAAAGTCGGTCCAGTCTGACTGATCGGCCGGATACATATGCGCCAGGATCACGCCGGTCGAGCCGCGCCCGTACAGATGACCGCGCAGCAGCACGCCATCGGTGGTGGTAAACGAGACATGCTCGCCACCAAGGTCCTGGGCGCGTCGATGCGGATTGAGGAAGCATCCTGCGACGATGACCGCTATCGTCGCGAGCGCAACGGCCATTTGGAGTTCACCAGAGGCGCGACTTCCTAGCAGCATCCGTCTGTATCCGGTGTTGGTCTTTCGCAGTTCATCGGCCATACCTTTTCATGATCTCGCGCACCCGATCATGAGGAAGGGCATGAACCGTTCGACGGTCGGCGCCAGTCATCGTTTCGGCAGCTATCAGTGCATTGATTATCGCTTCCTCGGTTGCTTGAACTGCGGCGGTGAAGATTGGATCCATCGCGGAATTTCGCAGCATCTTTACTGAGTAGGTCAAAGACTTTTTCTTGCTTCGAAGATTGGCGGTTGAGAAGGCAAGAAAGATGTCGCCGGAGCCGTTTCCTGAAACGCTGCCGGTTCGCGCGAGACCCATTGTCAGTCGGCGCGCGACTCGCTTGAGTTGATGAGGCAGGAGCGGCGCGTCGGTGGCGGCAATGATTATGATCGAGCCCGACTCTGGCGGCGCTGCGTAGCTCTCGGGAGTTAGGTCGCGCCCAATCGGCACCCCCGCGATCATCAACTCATGGGCACGCCCGCAGTTGAGTTGCACCAGCACCCCGAGCGTGTACCCGCCTTCACCTCGCAAGAGCTTTCGCGAAGCAGTGCCGATGCCACCCTTCCATGCGTAGCCAATCATGCCGGTACCACCGCCGACGCAACCTTCTGGAATGTTGCCCGGCCCTGCTGCTTTGAAGGCCGCCCATACATCCTCCTTCGTGACATGGAACCCATTTATGTCATTCAGAAATCCGTCATAGGTCTCTGCTACCAATGGCAAAGACCAGGGCTGGGTCATCCCAGCATTGCGAAGTTGCCACTCGATTACCGCGTCGCGTACGACGCCGACGCTGTGGGTGTTGGTGATCATGATCGGCGTTGACAGATAGCCCGACTCCTCGATCCAGGTGGTGCCGGTCATCTCACCGTTGCCGTTTTGCGAAAACCATCCTGCGAAGACGGCGGAACCGTCGCGTCGCCCCCGCGGCAGGATTGCCGTAACTCCGGTCCGCACCGGTCCGAGGCCTGCGACGAGTTTTCCTTCTCCGCGAATGATGGTGGTATGGCCGACTTCGACCCCTGCCACGTCGGTGATGGCGTTGAAATGGCCCGGCGAGCCTTCAAACGGGATCTCAAGATCTCGCGCGCGAGCCTTTGGCTTGATGCCGGGTTTTGCCTGCCGCACTTTTCTCATCGCGCCCACAGATAGCCGACTCGATATCGAAGTGATAGAGGAAAATCGTCAAGCAGGGAGACGACAGGATGGCTGAACTTCTCGATGGCAAGAGCGCGATCATAACTGGCGGGGGGTCCGGGATTGGACGTGCAGCCGGGCTGGTCTTTGCGCGCGAGGGTGCGCGCGTAATCGTTGCGGACATTGCAGAGCAAGGCGGTCGCGAAACCGTTGAGATGATTCGCGGCAAAGGCGGCGACGCGCAATTTCATCGATGCGATGTCGCACGCGCCACTGATGTCGAATCGCTCATCGCTAGCGCGGTGAAGGCATATGGGCGTCTCGATTGCGCATTCAACAACGCGGGCATCGGCGGCGCGCAGCGCAAGACCGCTGACTACGACGAAGAGGAGTGGGACAGAATTATGGCGATCAACCTCAAGGGCGTATGGCTTTGCATGCGCGCCGAGATTCGCCAGTTCCTCGCGCAAAAGTCTCCCGGCGCTATCGTCAACACCGCCTCCGCGGCGGGATTGGTCGCGTCCCATTCGATGCCGGCCTACACCGCGGCGAAGCATGGCGTGGTCGGGCTGACCAAGTGCGCCGCGATCGAGTACGCGCGCACCGGGATTCGCATCAACGACGTTTGCCCCGGTGTAGTCGATACGCCGCTGGTCGCTGACATGATCGCGCAAATACCAAAGCTCGCGGGGCGGCTCGATCAGGTCGAACCGGTCGGTCGCAAGGCGCGTCCGGAAGAGATCGCCGAAGCAGTAGCGTGGCTCTGCTCGGATCGCGCGTCGTTCGTCACTGGCTCCTCGATGTCGGTTGACGGCGGAATCACCGCTCAATAGGCGATGGCCGCGCTCATCGATCCGTTCATCGAGGCATGGGACCTTCGCGAGCTGGTTCGTAAAGGTGACTTGCATCCGCGCGAGGTCGTCGAATTCTTTCTGGCGCGAATCGAGCAGCACAATCCTACGCTGGGCGCCTACATGACCGTTCTTGCCGATCGCGCGCTCGATGACGCGCGAGCGATCGAGGCGTCGCGCCGGGAAGCATCTTCGCTACCGCTGTTCGGTATTCCCTACTCATTGAAGGATCTGACCCCGACCAAAGGCATTCGTACGACAATCGGCTCGGCCAACTTTGCGAATGCAATTCCGCCCGAAGATGCCGAGATTGCGACGCGCATGTTTCGTTCGGGCGGAATTTTCCTCGGCAAAACCAGCACACCCGAATTTGGCGGACGGCCAACGACCGAGGGCGGCCTGTGCCCAATCGCACGCAATCCGTGGAACCTCGAATACAATGCTGGTGGCTCCAGCGGAGGCGCCGCTGCGCAAGTCGCCGCGGGCCTCGGGCCACTTGCAGAGGGCAGCGATGGGGGCGGATCGATTCGTGGACCATCGTCGAATTGTGGGGTCGTCGGCCTCAAGCCGTCGCGAGGCAGATTGACCTACGCGCCCCATCGCGGCGAGGCATGGGGCGGTTTCGCGACTCGCGGTCCCATCGCTCGCACCGTGCGCGATGTCGCGTTGATGCTCGACGTTCTCGCTGGGCCAGTCGTTGGCGATCCATACTGGGCGCCGCCGCCGACGCGCTCTTTTGTGGAAGCTGTTGGAATCGCGCCGCGAAACCTGCGCATAGCAATGATTGGGACGAGCGCTCTTGGCGCAACCGATCCCGATGTCGCCGCGTCGTTCGAAACCGCTTGCACAGCGCTGAGCGAGATGGGCCATCGCATCGAGCGCATCGATCTCGATCCCGGTGCGATGCTACTGGAATGTGCGCGCACGCTGATTTGCGTGGGCATCGCCGCGATTCCGATCGAGAACCTCGCCACGGTCGATCCGGTCGTGCGCGAGATGTACGAGCATGGCCGCAAGGTCAGCGCCGCTGACTACATCAATCTCGTCGCGGTGATGCACAACACCGCTCGTACGATAGTGCAACGCCTCGATGCGTATGACGCGCTGGTGACGCCGACGATGACCAAGCC
>JBGPMZ010000246.1:0-5034 GCA_041487255.1 Binataceae bacterium (SeqCode)
GTTCAAAGGGCGCTAAGCCGGATCTCGAACGACGCTTCGAAGCGCGCGCCGGGTTGCAACTCCAGCATCCCGGCATCGATGCCCTTGGCGGCGAGGTTGAAAGCGTCAGGCCCGCAGGTGTACGGCTCCAGCGCGACCACCTCGGGCGACGGCGGCGCGTAGACAACAAGATTTCGGAAGATTGGCGCAGCGCGCAATTCCAGCGCCATCTTGAGTTGCGGATCGATTAGCCGCGCCGCGCGCGCGCCGCGTTTTGGGTCGAGGCTGTACGCGTCATCGTAGGTATCGATGCCGAGCGTCACCGGCTCACGCACGTCGAATCTTCCACTTGGCGCGTCAGGCCCGCCGCTCGGCAGTAGCCGCGGATCGAGTTGCCAGTGCCGATCGATATCGCCCTGCACCTGCATCGCACCGCGGGTGCCGCGCCGATCCAGCGGCGCATGAAAATACGGATGCGCGCCGAGACCGAACGGCATCGGATCGGTGCCGACATTTTCGACTGATGCGTGCAGCCTCAGCCCGTTGCCGATTTCGTAATCGAGATCGAGCACGAACGGGAACGGCCACAACTTCGACAGGTCGGCATCGGTGCGCGAGTCGAGTCGAGCGGCGACGAAGTACGGTCCTTTGCGCGTCACCTCGAAAACGCGATTGTAGATGAGCCCATGAATTGCGCAGTTGTGCGATGGGTCATTGATCGGCAGCTCGATGGTGCGGCCGCGATATGTGAATCGGCCGTCGGCGATTCTGCCCGGCCATGGAAACAGGATCGGGATGCCGGAGCGAAACGGATGCGCCTTCCACTCAGCTTCGGGATCCCGCGGCCCGGCGACGATGTCGAGCGCGCCGACGCGGTAGCTGCTGCATTGAAATCCCGCATCCGGAACGATGACCGCGCGCTCGGCCCGCGCCTCGATGGTTACAAATTCCACGAATTACTCCCGCGCACGTGCGCGATCGTATCGCATCGCAATCGCGCGAGGCGAGCCTTACGTCGTAGCTATGGTCGAACAGGGGAGGTGCGGGACTCGCAATGGAGCCCGATGTTTCCGGCGCTGCAGACGAACGCCGGGCTGGAGTCACCCGCGCGTCCGGCGAAGTTCTCGCCGGCGCGGTTCGAAGCGGAGTTAGCTAGCCGCGATCGCTCGCGCGATTGTTGCTGCGCGCCTGCGCTTCGTTGACGCGGATCGGACGCCCTTTGATGTCGCGTCCGTTCAACTTCTTGATAGCCGCGTCAGCCGCCTCGTCGGATGCCATTTCCACAAAACCGAAGCCGCGCGATCGGTTCGTCGCACGATCCATGATGACCTGCGAACTGTCGACCTTGCCCGCCTCAGAGAAAGCATCCTGCAGATCCTGATCCGTAACCGTCCAAGCCAGATTACCAACGTACAGTCGTCGACTCATTACCGTCTCCCGTCGCACCACGCAGACATTTGCCCCATGCGGACATCCCGCATCGTCAGGAGTAATTGCCCAAACCTATTAGAGGCAATCAGAAGAGAAAGGAGGCTAGCGGCGTGCATCTGTTAACTACGTTGCGAATTTTTATACCATCGCGCCATTTGCAAGCATAGTGGCATCTAGCCGTCGAGTGACGACTAGAGCGATTACGGCAGAGCGCTTCGTACGGCACCTCGGACTACGGTATCGATGAGACTCACTAAGAAACAGACGAAGTAATAAAACCAACGAAAAGTGGCCAAGAACCGCTCACCTCTTCGGAAAGGTCAGCTAAGCGATTGATGGTAAAGGTCAAGGTATCCGTGCATTGCGCTCGCTTTGGATTGCCTGACATGGTCAAGCTTTCACAAAGAAGCGTATATTCAGCGGCTGCCGAACCTTGGTCCACTCCTCAGATTCAACGATCTCATCAGGAACAAATGGCAGTCAAAACAATCGAATGGCGCGATGACACCGTTCGAATGATCGATCAGCGCCTGCTTCCGGCGCGCGAAACGATTCGTACTTACAAGGACTACCGCGGCGTTGCCGAGGCGATTCGCACTATGGTGATTCGCGGCGCTCCTGCGATCGGTGTCGCGGCTGCGATGGGCGTTGCACTCGGGCTGCGAGGCCATGCTGGTGCGCGCGCGCAAGCGCGGTTCAATGTCGTCGCGAAAGCGCTCAAAGCGACGCGTCCGACGGCCGTCAACCTCGCATGGGCCGTCGATCGGATGGGGCGCGTGCTCGAGAAGAATCTATCCCTCGATGCGCCGAAGCTGTTCCGCCGCATGCGCACCGAAGCGATCGCGATTTACAAGGAGGACCTCGAAGCCAATCACGCCTTGGGCCGGTTCGGCGCCGAGTTGCTTTCGCAATCCAGCACCGTGCTGACGCATTGCAATGCGGGCGCGCTCGCGACGGCTGGATACGGCACTGCGTTGGGCGTCGTGCGCGCCGCCAAGGAAGCGGGAAAGAAGATTGCCGTCTTCGCCGATGAGACGCGTCCGTTCCTGCAGGGCTCGCGACTGACGGCGTGGGAACTACACAAAGATAAGATTCCCGTCACGGTGATCGCGGACAACATGGCGGCCACGGTACTGCGCAGGGGCAGTATCGATTGCGTGATCGTGGGGACCGATCGCACGGCCGCTAACGGCGACGTCGCGAACAAAATCGGTACCTATCCGCTGGCCGTGATGGCGCGCCGGCACAACGTTCCTTTCTACGTCGCCGCGCCGCTCTCCTCGATCGATCTCGACTGCGCGAACGGCGATCAGATTCCGATCGAGGAACGCTCGGGGCTCGAACTCACCGAGTTCAGGGGCAAGCAAATCGCGCCGAAAGGTGTGGCGACCTTCAATCCCGCCTTCGATGTGACGCCGCACGACCTGGTAACTGCGATCATTACCGAACGCGGCGTTGCGTTTCCGCCATACACGGAAAGCCTGAAGAGGTTGAAGGCGGGCTCCTGACGAACGCTCCTTCACTAGTCAGTCGCGATACTACTCCTGCAGATGGTCGAGGTATTCGGCGAGGCCGTAGCCGACCTTGTCGCCCCATCGCCATTCGGTCATACCTTCCGCGATTCGAGTGACCATGCCCGCGCGGCGATTGCGCAGTGGAATCATCGACAGAACTTTTCCCGTAATCACTATTGATGGGCCACCATCCGCCGTCGCGCAGGTCACCTTGATCCGATCGTGAAGTTGCTGCTCGCCGGTAAACTCGGTCTCGATATCGACCTTGCTGATGTTCACGGTTGGCTGCCCCTTGCGCATCATGAAGCCGCCCGGATGCTCGCTGCCGTCGCGATTCACCGTGAGCGACGCCATCCCGCCGAGGCCCTCGTCGAAGTTCATCGTGAGCCATCGATAGTACTTGGGCGCCTGCCAGTAGCGCGGTCCCCAGCTATGATCGCGCAGCCCCAGGCCGTCGAATCTGAAATCGTACGCGGTGCCATCGATCTTGATTGTGCCGGTCGCGTGACCTAGCTGCTCGAGGTGGCCCTTGGCGAATTGCTGCGTCGCGTCGCCCGAGGGCTTGAGGCTCTCCCATCCGCTCGCGGTCTTCTCGCGCAGCTCGCCGCCCCATCCGGGCGCGGTGCCGTGGTAGTCGAGGCGCAACTCGCACGCCGCATACGGATTGTTCTTGAACGCAACGGTCGGCTCCGCCATCTCGAGCGGATTTTTCAGCATGCAGAGTTTACCCTGATAGCTGACACGATGGTGCTCGAATGGTTTCACCACTTCGAATTTCAGGCCGCCCGCATTGTGCGCATCGTTGTTGCCGATCTCCGGGCGTTTGAACATGAAGCCGACGCTGTGGTCGGGCAGATAGACGCAGACCGTCATCTCGGCATTGCCCTCGTTGGGCCGATTGCCCATCCGAACGAATCCGCCGATGCGGCTGTTTCGATCGAAGAAGTTGTAGTACGCGCTCTCGTTGAAGTTCGATTCGCCGCTGTTCGCATGCATCAGGTCATCGGTTTCGAGGAGCACTACTTTGCGCTCTGGCATATTCAGATCTCCTGGTTGATTCTCAACCTCTGAGTTCTATCGCGGGCCGCGCTTGCGGTCCAATCGATTCAAGGCCTTGTCATCCTGAGCGAAACACGCAAAGCCGAATGTTATCAACAGGTCGGATTTGACAACCATTAGTATACGAGAGCACAACGTAGTCTTTCGGTATCACAAAGTATGGGACACAGGTCCCATCCGGGAGGGATTATGGTTGCGTCCGATCGGCAGCGGCGATCGACAGGCATCGCAGGATTCAGCAGAGCGCTTGTTGTCCTCGCCATCGTCGGTGCGGCGGTCGCGCTGTCGCGAACAATGATGGGATGCGGTGGCGGAGGAGGCTCGTCGAGTGAAATCACCAAGGCATCTTCGTTCCCGCAGCCGCAAGTGCTGAGCTCCTCGCACGGCGTCCTCGCGCTGACCCTGCGCGCGAAGGTCGCGACCAACGACATTCTGGGACCGGCAGCGGCGGCGATGGCCTCGGGCGCCATTTCCGATGCCTCCAATGTGGTGATCGGGACGATTACGGGACCGACCTACGACGGCAAGCTGACCGGTCCAACTCTGATCGTCAAGCCTGGCGACACCCTCAAGATCAAGCTGATCAACGACCTGCCCCCCAATCCGCCGCTCTCCCGAACCGGGATGTATCCGCATGAGCCGTACACCACCAACTTTCACAGCCATGGGCTCGAGGTATCGCCGCAGGGCAACTCGGACAACGTTCTGCGAATGATGGATCCGGGGACCACCAACCAGGTCGAGATCAAGATTCCCTCGTACCATCATGCGGGAACTTTCTGGTATCACCCGCACAATCACGGCTCAGTCACTTTCCAGATGATGGGAGGAATGGCGGGGATGCTCATCGTCCGCGGCGGCGCCGGCACCGTCGACCAGATCCCGGAAGTCAAAGCCGCCAAGCAGATAGTAATGGATTTCCAGGTTCTGCATACGACCACCAGCAACCAGGTGGCATTCGTCAACCCCAACGCTACTCAGTTAGGTTCGCTTACTCCGCAACTCGCCGACGGAGTATGGAGCGCATATCTCACCAGTAATACCTACTTCA
>JBGPMZ010000247.1:0-5009 GCA_041487255.1 Binataceae bacterium (SeqCode)
AACACTGCGGGCGCCAACGCCGGCGAGGGAATCATCGCGAACAAGGGTAGTATCGTGCTGGGCAATAGCTCAGTCGACAATGGCGCGCCCGGCCTGAGCTTCCCGCAAGACAACAGCAGTTCATTCGGCCATAACGCGATGCTCAACAACCATATCGCCGACACTATTGGAGGGTCGTCGCTCGGGCAGGGCGATACCAACCTCTGCAGCGGTCAGAAGTGTTGAGGGTCTGCGCATCGCCCCCGGTTATCGGCCAGCTCAGCTAGTGGCTCGCGGCTTTCTGCGCCGTTTCGATCACGCTCAGCAGGGCTCTCAACATATCGCTGGTGGTGACGATGCCGACCAGCTTGCCCGCATCCACCACCGGCATGCCGCCGATTTTTTTCGCAAGCATCATTCGCGCCGCCGCCTCGACCGTGGTCTTCGAATCGACCGTCACCACCGGCGACTTCATTGCCACGTCAACCTTTGTGGATTGGAGATAGCCGCCATGCTCGCGTAGGTCGCGCTCGGTCAATATGCCGACGACCAGACCTTGCTGAACCACGGTCAGGCGGCGGAACCGTCCGGCCTCCATCATTTCCTTGGCCTTCAAGAGCATGTCGCCGGGCCCGATGGTCTCGGGATGCTTGGTCATGACGTGAAGCATTTGCATGGTAGTCACCTCGCTTGATGGGGTTATATGAGCAAATCAACTGCCACCCCAGACCATTGATTAAAGGACAATTTACCTACATCGAGCGCGCTGCGGCTTCAGCATGCCGGGAGGATCAGCTCGCGAGGCGCGTCCGTTCGCGCCAGACGAGCCGCGCGATGTCGCGTTCGGATACAGCCAGAGCGAACACGCGTCGATGGTCGGCTTGTCCGGCAGGCGAGCGCGTTGATAGATACATCGACCGATGAGTGCGATAGCCCGTCTGCTCGAAGCGGCTCCTCGCTACGGCGCGCTGCTACGATCACAGTATTGGCCGCGGGAAAGGCTCGCGTCGTATCGCGAGCAGCATCTTGCGCGGACGCTCGCCGCGGCGGCGAGAATTCCGTTCTACACCGATCGTTTGGGAGCAAATCCGGGCCCGGGAGACCTGGCGCGTTTCCCGGTCCTGCGCCGTGCCGACGTCGACGCGCTCAATCTATCTGCGCGATCGCTCTATCCCGCGGGCGCCCGCTTTGCCTACTCACGATCGAGCGCTACCAGCGGAAGCGCGGTGGACTTCATATTCGATCGATCGCATCAGAATGGGCGTCATGCCGCTCGCGCGCGATATCTGCGCGCGCACCATTGGAGTCCGCTCCAGCGCACTGCATGGTTGGCGGGTCAGGTTCTCCTGGAGAGCGAATACGACAGGTTCGATCACGACCTCGGCTTCATCAGCCCAATCTTTATCGGAGTCAAGTTTCTTCCGAACTGGACAGACTTTCGCGAGCAAGCCGCGAAGCTCGTCGCGATGCGTCCCCGTTATCTCTACCTGTATCCGTCCGTCCTCAATGGGATCCTGCGGGTCTTCGAAGAACGGCGGCAGAATCTGCCGTCGCTCCGCAAAGTCTTCACTGGAGCGGAGGTGCTCGAAGATTCACTTCGCGAACGTGTGCGCCGTCAATTGGGGGTCGAGATTGCGGATAACTACGGGAGCACCGAGGCCTTTATCGCATGGCAGTGCCCCAGCGGCAGCTATCATCTCAACGCGGAGCATGTGCTCGTGGAGGTCGTTGATGACTCCGGTCGCGAGGTCGCTCCGGGTGAGACCGGCAAGGTGCTCGTCACCACCTTGGAGAACTACCTGATGCCGCTGGTTCGCTATGAGATCGGTGACTATGCGATTCCCACCGATGCGGAGTGCGACTGCGGACGGACGCTACCGGTGTTCGGGCGCGTGCTCGGACGCACGATGAATCTGTTTCGAAAGCAGGACGGCAGTTATGTTGCGAGCTGGATGGCGATCAATCCGCTGCGCAAGTTCGAAATGAAGCAGTTCCAGATCATCCAAAGGCTGGCCGATTCGTTTATCATTAGATATGTCGCTGATGGACCTCTAAGTCAGGATGCGCAATCGCAGATTCAAGGCGAGCTGAGCGGGCTGATGGGTTATAGACTATCGATCACGTTCGAGCGAGTGGACGAAATCGCGCGCAGCCCTTCGGGAAAGTTCATGCTCACGAAGTCGGAAGTCCCGGTCGACTAAAGGAACCATCGACGCGATAGAGCTTCTTCGAGAGGAGCTTCACTATGGAAGACAGCAACGTTTCAGTGATCGAACACTTAGTGGTCAATCGCGGCGAAGTGGTGTCGAAAGGATGCACTGCGTGCGGGCAGGGCTTTGCGCCCGATCCCAAGGGTGTGCGCGCACTAAGCGTCGCCGCTGCGCCTGATAACAAGGTCTATGTCTTTTGCCAGGCGTGTGGCGATTCGATCCTGGGTCATTTAGGCACTGCCGCGGCGCGTCAGCGCTATGAGTGGGATTGGGTGGTCAGGCTGCATCGCACGCCGCGCCAGATGATCGATGAAGCCGACCTGGAAGAGGCGGTGCTACGCGAAGGACATCCTATCGATAATGGCGCTTTCCAGGCATTCGGCCGGACCTACGAATCCGAACGCGCCGCCATCATCAGCTTCCTGTACAAGGTGCGCGCGAGCGAGGCCAACGGCGGCGAAGCATTCGCGGCATGGGCGAAGGCGTGCAAGACGGAACGCCTCAAGACCGGCATCCGCGTGATTGCCGAGCGCGAGGCCTATCACGCGCGCGTGTTCGATCGGCGGCTGGCCGAGCTGGGCGCGAAGCGGAGCTGGGGCAGATTCAAGGAAGGCCGCAGATTCAAGGAATACCTCGGCAACGCGAAAATTCCCGATGAGGAGAAGCTGCTCAGCTATGTGCGCAGCACCGGCGATCCCGAAGAAGCGATCCGGCCAATCTGTGAGTTCGCCGCGCTGATTAAGGAAGACCTCCAAACTAAGGACGCGCTGCTGCTGTTCTCGGAGGATGAATTTTCCAGCGCGACCTGGGCCTGGAAGACCTGCGCCGCGCTCAGCAAACAGCACTAGCCTGTTGTCGCTGGATCAGCTGATCGCGCAGCGCGTGGTCGTTCGCGAGATCGATCGCCGTCCATGCCATCGCCAACGCGCCATCCATCAGCGCCTGGTCCGCCTCGGGCTTGATGCAATGCGCGGTGAACTCCGGCTGATGATTCACCGCGGGCATCGAGGCGATCCCGATGGTCGGATGAATCGACGGAATCGCCAGCGAAACATTTCCCATATCGGTAGAAAATCCGCCGCTGGTGCCCGCCGGCATCTTGATGAAGGTGCGGCCGAGGCTTTCGGCGTTGTGTGCATAGACCGCCGCGATGCGCGGATCGTGGTGCAGCTCGGCATATGGCTTGTTGCCGCCCATGATTTCGAGCTTCGATCCGGAGGCGAGGGCGCCCGCCTCGAAGCATCGGAAAACCTTGTCGCGGATCTCGCCGAGGTCGTCGATGGTCTTCGCGCGCACCATGAAGCGCGCGCTGGTGTGGGCGGGAACTACGTTGGGAACATCGCCGCCATGCGTGATGATGCCATGGATGCGATCGGTCGGGCGCATATGCTGGCGCAACAAACCGATTGCGGTCTGCGCGATCGTCAACGCGTCAAGTGCGTTGATGCCGAGTTCCGGAAACGCCGCCGCATGCGCTTCCTTGCCGGTGTAGTGAACATCGAAAGTCGCAATCGCGGTGCCGGGCAGGTCCAGCGTATCGACCGGCGACGGATGCACCATCATCGCGGCGTGAATGCCCTCGAAGCCCCCGCGCTCGAGCATCAGAACCTTGCCGCCGCCGTCGCCAACCTCCTCGGCGGGCGTGCCGAACACACTGATCGTGAGACCGGCTTCGTCGGCGATTTTCGCCGCGGCGATTCCCGCGCCCGCCGCCATCGCGGCGATAATATTGTGCCCGCAGGCGTGACCGATCTGCGGCAGGCAATCGTATTCCGCACAGATTCCGACGTGCAGCGGACCGGAGCCTGCGCGCGCGATGAATGCGGTCGGCATATCGCACACGCCCGCATCGACCTTGAAACCCGCATCGGACAGCATCTCGCATAGCCACGTCGATGCGAGGCGCTCCTCGAAGCCGAGCTCGGGGTTGGCGTGGATGCGATGGCTCAGATCGATCAAGTCACGTTGCATCGCGCGTAGCTTTTCGCCGGCTGCGGCTTTTGCGTCCATCGCGTCCCTCCCCGTCGTTCGCGCCGATTGATTTGGGTGGCAGGTCTGACGGAGATTGCTATCTAGCGCCTGGCGCGAAGAAGGACAACATGAAGCTGAACATGCGGCGAGCGACCCTCGAGGATGCGGCGGTCCTGGGGCAGATAAACTACGAGGCCTTCAAGGCGATCGGCGATGCGCACAACTTTCCGTCGGACTTTCCCTCCGTTGATGCCGCCGTCGGCACCGTGACCTCGCTGATCTCGACCGGCCTTTATTCGGTGGTGGCCGAAGCCGACGGAAAAATCGCGGGCAGCAATTTCATGGACGAGCGCAACCCAATCGCCGGCATCGGACCGATCAGCGTCGATCCATCGGTGCAAAATCAAAGCATCGGACGCCATCTGATGGAGCATGTGTTGGAACGCGCCAAGGCACGGAACTTCGCCGGCACACGCCTGGTTCAGACCGCATACCACAATCGCTCGCTATGTCTTTACACCAAGCTTGGATTCGAGACGCGCGAGCCGCTTTCGGTGATGCAAGGCAAACCGCTCAATCTGCGGATGGCGGGTTACGAAGTGCGCGCTGCGAAGGAAGCTGACCTCGAAGCATGCAACCGGCTTTGCGAGCGCGTGCATGGACATCATCGCGGCGGCGAGCTCCTCGATACGATCCGCGGCGGCGGGGCGACGGTGGTGGAGCGGCTCGGGCGCATCACCGGATATGCGACCGCGATCGCATTCTTCGGCCACGTGGTGGGCGAGAGCAACGATGATGTGCGCGCGTTGATCGGCGCGGCGCCACATCTGATGGGGCCCGGCATCCTGG
>JBGPMZ010000248.1:0-5001 GCA_041487255.1 Binataceae bacterium (SeqCode)
CCTCATCGTGCTCGACCAGAATCATGCGCTGGTCCATATAAATGAGGTGGGGTGCGCGATCCTGGACCTCGACGCGAATGAGATGGAAGGAAAACGGCTTGAGGAAGTTTCCGCACGCAATCTGCACGTCGCAAAGCTGCTGGCCGCCACCCAGGAAGGCAGCGACAGCGCCGGCAACGACAGCACCGAATTCAAACTGTTCCTGCGCGGACGCGATCACAGCTATCTGAGCCGCAACCTTCCCTGGATGGGACCGAGTGGCGAGCGGCTGGGAACTATCGTGCTGCTGCAGGACGTCACCTACGTGCGGGATCAGGAGAAGAGCCGCACCAATTTGATCGCCACGCTCTCGCACGAGCTGAAGACACCGCTGACGTCGCTGACCATCGGCGCCGAATTGCTCACCGAATCGATTCCGCCGGAAGTTGCGTCGCGCCAACGCGAGATCCTCGACACCATCCATCAGGATGTTGCGCGCCTCAACGCCATCGCAGCCGATTTGCTGGATGCGTCGCGCAAGAGTTCCGCGCGCATCGGGGTCGAGCGCCGCGCCATCATGCTCGACAAAACCGTGCGCGAGGCCTGCCGCCCGCTGGTGATTCAGGCGCGCGAGAAACGGATCACCTTCGAAATCATTGCCGACGAGCGGCCGATTCCGATTTGGGGCGATCCGATCAAGCTGCCCTGGGTCATCACCAACCTGGTCGGCAACGCGTTGCGCTACACCCCCGAGGGCGGGAGCATCCGCATGGCACTCCGGCGCGAGGGCAACGTCGCGCGCACCATTGTCAGCGATAACGGTCCCGGAATCGCGCCCGACATCCTGCCGCGCATCTTCGAACCCTTCGCGCAGTTTCCCGACGATGCCGCGCATGTCGGCTCGGCGGGACTGGGGCTCTACATCGCGAAGGAAATCGTCGAGGCGCATAACGGCAGGATCTTCGCGCGCAGCGAACTCGGGCACGGCACCACTTTCACGGTGGACATCCCGGTGCGGGAGGAGGCGATTGGCTAACCTCCTGGTCGTCGACGACGATCGCAACATCCGGCGCATGATCGCGGCGACTTTCGACGCCGGCGGCCATCGCGTGATCGAAGCCGATAGCGCCGAGCAGGCGCTCAAGCTGTTTCCCGAATCGACCGCGGACCTGGTGCTGAGCGACGTGCGGATGGCGGGGATGAACGGCTTCGGCCTGCTCTCCGAACTGAAACGGCTGAGTCCGGCGCTGCCGGTGATCATGATGACGGCGTATGCGTCGATCCCCGACGCGGTCGAGGCGATGCGTCATGGCGCCTACGACTACATTCCCAAGCCGTTTACCGCGGAGCACATTCGGCGGGTGGTAGCGCGCGCGCTCGAGCTGCAAAGTCTTCGCGCCGAGAATCGCTCGCTGCGCACCAGGATCGAGCGGCTGGCGCAGCCATTGCCGCTGCTGACGCTGGGTCCGCAGAGCAGGAAGCTGGCGGAAGTCGCGGCCCAGGTCGCGGACAGCGACGCGACGGTGCTGCTCACCGGCGAAAGCGGCACCGGCAAGAGTATGCTCGCGGCATACATCCATCGCCTCAGCCCGCGTAAGGACGGGCCCTTCGTCGAGGTCGCCTGCACCACGCTCAGCGAGCATTTGCTGGAGAGCGAGCTGTTCGGGCACGTGCGCGGTTCGTTCACCGGCGCGATCAAGGATAAGCCGGGGCGGCTGGAGGCGGCGGAAGCGGGCACGGTGTTCCTCGATGAGATCGGCGACCTGCCGCTCGCGCTTCAGGTCAAGCTGCTCAGGTTCCTCCAAGAGAAGACTTTCGAGCGGGTCGGCGGCGCGGACACGATCAAGATCAACGCGCGCATCGTCGCGGCGACCAATCAGAACCTCGAACAATCGGTCCGCGAGAAGCGCTTTCGCGAGGACCTTTACTATCGCCTCAATGTGATCGAGATCCGGGTGCCGCCGCTGCGCGACCGTCCCGGCGAGATCATTCCATTGGCGGAATACTTCATCGAGCGCTCGGCGGCGATGCATCACCGGCCCGCGCTCAAGCTCAGCGAAGAGGCGCGCGGTGCGCTTTCGGGATATTCATGGCCCGGGAATATTCGCGAGCTGAAGAATCTCATCGAGCGCGCGGTGGTGTTGAGTCGTGGCGATATCGTCACGCTGAGCGATTTGCCGGACAAGGTGCTGGCGGCCTCACGGCGTGAGGATCAGGGGCTGACTCTGGAGGACTTGGAGCGCCGCCACATCCAGTGGGTGCTCGAGCAGGCGATGACCCTGGAGGAAGCGGCGGACATGCTCGGCATCAACGTCGCGACGCTATGGCGCAAGCGCCGCAAATACGGGATGGACTGAGAGCGACCGCGCAGTCGGGCGAGAGAGCGGCTTGCTAACAAGCCAAGTTAAGGTTATGGTGCCGCGAATTCGCTCTCCGAAACAGAAGGAAACAATCCCATGCACAAATTAGTTATGAATCTCGGCGTCGCAGCCACGTTGGGCACGATCATGTTGGCTGGCGTCGCGGGATGCAGCACGTTTTCAGCTTCCCATGCGCCGGTCGATTGCAACGTCGTAAGGGTGCAGGCTTCCGCGGGGAAGACCGACGCGCAGATCGCCACTGATCTGGGCGCCAGAGAGGACGAAGTCGCTTCCTGTCACGGGCCCGAGCAGTCCGGGAACAAATCTGCGGGTATGATTCCGCAGAATTACTAGACCAAGTTTCGGCGAAAGGGCGCGCAAGTCCGACGTCAATCGCCGTGCGAAGCGCGGCGCGACGGCGGCTTGTGCTCGCTCGCGTAGGTCTTGCGATAGACGTGCAGCAGCGACGCGAATACCGATATGATCGCCGGCCCGCCGAAGATCCCAATCGGCCCATAGACTTCCAGCCCGCCCGCGATGCCGAAAAATAGCGCGATGGTGGGCAGCCCGGTGCCATGGCGCATCGCAAGCGGCTTGATAAAGTTGTCGATGACCGCGACCCAGATCACACACCACACCGTCAGCACCATCGCCATCGTCCAACTGCTGAAGTAGCCGAGGTAGAGGACCGCAGGCCCCCACACCAGCGCGGTTCCTCCGAACGGCAACAGTCCGCACGCTGCGGAAAGCAACGCGAGGAATGCCCAGTACGGCACCGCGGTGACCAGCAGCCCAATCCCGATCGCCACCCCCTGCACCAGCGCCGTCAGCATTAGCCCGCGCATCACCGCCGACAGCGTCGAGGTCAGGGTGTCGTAGACCGCCGCCTTGTCATCTTCATGCAGCGGAGTCAGTTCACGCACCGACTTGTAGTAGTCCTCGCCGTCGCGCAGCAGGTAGAAGAAGATCATCAGCACGATGCCGAAATCGATCACCACCGAGACGAGGTTCCGCGCGACGCCGGTAAGGTTCTTGATCAGGTACTGGCTGGTGCCCTGCGCGCCCTGCACGAAGAACTTCGGCACATCGGTGTTGATGTCGAATCGGCGGTTGCCCGCGAAGCGTCTGAGGATCGGCGCGATATAGGGCGAATTTTGAATCCAATCGTTGATCTTGTTGGCCCCGCCGGTTTGCACGAACTCGTTGGCCTGCGTGTAGAGGGCTTGCGCCTCGATCACCAGCCGCTCCGAGAGCCAAATCGCCGGCAGGATGACGCCGGTCGCCACCACGATGGTGATGATGACCGCGTTCAAGGTGCGGCTCTTGACGAATTTGCGCAATTCCAGCTGCGCCGGATGCACCATGAACGCGAGCAGGATCGCCCATGCGATCGGCATCAGGAACGGCGACAAGAGCGCATACAGCTCGTAGGCCATCAGGGCCAGAAAGCCGAAGAAAAAAACCTGGATTATGCGCTCGCGATCCATCGTATATCGCGGCGGAGCTTAGCAGATGCGCATCTCTAGTGCAGGTCGCCAAGCCATCGGCCCGCCGCGGCGAGCATGGTCGGATCGCTCATGACTCCCAGGTGATCGACGCCGGGAAGCACGACGACCTGCGCCTTGGGATCGAGGCGTCTCATAAGCGGCGCATACGCATCGGCGTAGTTCTGTTGGTCGTCGGAACCCACGATGACGAGGGCGTTTCCGAGCGCGGCGATATCGCGTTCGTACGTGAAACGCGGATGCATCGAGGTGTTGAGCCGATACGAATAGATCAGCGTCTCGGTTCCATCGCGAAGATCTTGCGGCTTGTTGAACCAGATGACCGGCATCCCGTCGAACGCACTGATCCCAAACCTATCAAGAATCGAGAGGCCTAGCGTCCGTTTTATGTCGACGGTTGCCCATCCACTTTCGCGCTTGAACACCGGCGCGAGCGGGATCACCGGCGTCAGCAGCAGGTAGCCGGATACCAGGGAGGCGTGGGTCCCGCCTGCGAAGCGAATCGCGAAGCCGCCGCCGCTGGAGTGTCCTCCGAGGATCATCGGCCCGGTTTGTCCCTGCGAGCGAGCAAACGCGATCAGGTCGGCGATATCGTCTTCGAGCTGACCGACGTACTCCACGTCGCCGCTGCGAGGCCCCGATAGATAGTGTCCGCGCAAGTTGGGCAGGTAGACCTTCGCGAAACCTCCCGCGCTGATCGCCTTGGCAAGGCCCTCGTAACTGACGCCGTGATAGCTCGAACCATGGACGAAAATGAGAATCCGGTCCGCCTTCGAGTCATAGAAACGATAAGCCAGTCGGGTGCCATCGCGCGCGCGATAGTATTGGAGCGCGCGAATGGCCTCATGGCTGGTGCGCGCGGTCTGGATCAGCTTTCGGAAGCCATAGACGTCTTTGGGCAGCGCGATCTTCGGCGCCGGCCAGAGAACCAGCGCCATCGCGATGGTGATGACCAGCGAGGCCAGACCGGCGACGCCGACTGCGAGACAGCAAACGACTTTGATGAACGGGTTCATGGTGCAACGCATATAGTATGAACCATATCGTCTGTCAAATACCGTTTGGACCGGACGATGAAGCCTGCTAGATCTCTCGCCATGGCTGACCTCAGACTGACTCCGACCTCGTACGTGGTCCTCGGGCTGGTGGCGCTGGCG
>JBGPMZ010000249.1:0-4993 GCA_041487255.1 Binataceae bacterium (SeqCode)
AGGTCGGTGCGCACATCCCCGCGCCGTTCGCTGACCTGCTCCGGCGCCATGTAGTCGGGAGTCCCAATGGTGGACGATAGTCCGGACCAGGTCAGGCGGCGCGCCGATTCATCGAGCGCGATTCCGAAGTCCATGATTTTCAGGATGCCGGCGCCGGTCAGAAGAATATTCTCGGGCTTGAGGTCGCGATGAACCACCTTCTCGCCGTGCATGTACACCAGCGCCTCGCAAAGCTGGCGCGCGCAATCGAGCGCCTTCCGGGGGCTCATCGGGCGCTCCTCGCGCATGATCGCGCGCAGCGAAATGCCGTCGACGTATTCCATCGCGATGTAGATCCGGCTTTTCTTTTCCGGCGTGAGAACCTTGATGATGTGCGGGTTGTCGAGGCGGCGCCCGACCTCTTCCTCGCGCTGAAATCGCGAATAGAAAACCACGTCGCTTTCGAACTGGACGTAGGGAACCTTGATCGCGACGGTCCGCTCGCTGCGCGTATCGATCGCTTTGAAAATCGACGCCATCCCGCTGCGCGCGATCACCTCGGTCAACTGGTACTGATCGAGTTTCTCACCGACACTGACCTCGCGCATCAGACTGGCGCCGCTCCCGGGCGCATGGCCGCGGACGTTAACACCCGCAAGAAGACTGAATCAATCAGGTTGCCTTGCAGCGCGCGCTCCGCGCCCTCATCGCGAGAATTAGCTCTTCAACCGTCCGAGCAAATCCGGAAGGCAGTCGATAACAGGCGTTTCGGCGAGCTGTTTAAGGAATGCGACTGCTAGCATCAGGAAAGATTCGCGAAGTTCGAGCGCAATATGACAGATGAGATCGTGGCGATTGCCGCCGCAAAGACTTCCGGCCCTTGCCGCTATAGGCGGCAAGGGCCGAAGTGAACGCGAAGAGGCCTAAGTCCTATGCGCGAACCATTCCACCCTCGGCGTTGACGACTTCGTCCTCGGGATATGCCGGCATGCCGAATTCAGGTACGTCGAGTCCCTCGAGCTCCGCCTCCTTGGATACACGCATCGAGCGAAACGCGTTGACTGCGGAGAAGACCACAAAGGTGGCCCCAAAAGCCCAGGCTATACACAGCGTTGCGCCAAGCAACTGCATTGCGAATTGGCGAGTGTCACCGTACAGCAAGCCGGTAACTCCCAAGCCAGCCTTACCCAGATAGGTCGACGCCCCAACACCGTTCCAGCCTGCGCCATAAGTGCCGTCGGCGAATATGCCCACGCAGACCGCGCCGAACCAGCCGCAGTAGCCGTGAACCGAGATCGCGCCGCAAGGATCGTCCACCTTGAGGATGCGCTCGTTGAACAGGACGCCGAGGTCTACGATGACGCCCGCGACCAGTCCGATAATTACGGCCGAGTTTGGTGAAACAAAGGCACAGGGAGCGGTGATCGCGACCAGCCCCGCCAGCATCCCATTGCAGGCCATGGTGATATCCGGTTTGCCGAAGAGGTAATACCATATGAACATCGCGGATGCCGCACCGGCGACGGCCGCGAGATTGGTGTTCACCGCGATTATCGAGATACGCAGATCGGTCGCGCCCAGGGTCGAGCCGGGATTAAATCCCATCCATCCGAAAAGCAGGATGAAGGTGCCGGTTACCACGTACACCAGATTGTGCGCGGGGAAGGCTCGCGGCTTTCCATCGCGGTCATACTTGCCAAGCCTGGGTCCCAGGATTACGGCTAGCGCCATGGCGCAGAATCCACCAATTGCGTGGACGACCGTCGAACCCGCAAAGTCCACATAGCCATGACCCATACCCATGGTCGAGCCCAACTGGGAGAGCCATCCGCCGCCCCACACCCAGCAACCGAAAGTGGGATACAGGATGGCGCCCACGAAGATTTCACAGAGCAGGAAGGCCCAGAAAGTGATGCGCTCGCAGATGGCGCCTACGATGATGTAGCCGGCCGTCTCCATGAACACGACTTCAAACAGCGTCAGGCAATTGCTGCCGGCATCGTAGCCGGGACCGCTCAAGAAAAAGCCTTTGCCACCGAGGAATCCCCATTGACCGCTCCCCAGGAGAAAATGGTTGAGCGCCGGGGTGCCACCTAAATTGACAGGAGCCGCATTTATCGCGACGGCGCCAAATTGAAAAGCGTAACCGCAGACATAGTACGCGAGGAACGCAAATACGTAAGCCGCAAAGTTCAGCATCATGAGATGGCCGGCGTTCTTCTTTCGCACCAGGCCGCAGGTCAGAAGAGCGAACCCGGCTTGCATGAAGAGGACCAGGTATCCGGTCAGCAGGGTCCACGAAAAATTGGTGGCGATGCGGAGATGACCCACGTTATCGGCGAGTTTCATAGCTAGCGGCTCTTTGGCTGCTTGGGCTTGGAAGTCGTCGAAGGTCTTCTTGTTTTTCTCGTAGTCGGCGGACGTCTTATCCGTTGGTTCTGCAACCATGAACGAACTTCCGCTCGCATCGAAGGTGGTAGTCTTGTCACCGGTCGCAATGCCCGCGGGATCGGGCTGTGGTTCGTCAGCGCGGGCTATCACTAAGGGGCCGCCAAACCACTGGGCCAACAGTATTGCGGCAACTGCCTTTAGCAACCATCCTCCAGGACGTTTTGCAGAGAGCCTGACCATTCTAGGAGCTCCTTCCAAAATTTGTTGACAGCGCCTAAGCGCGCTGCGGTAATTAGTCAAAGAATGAGTACTTAGATCGCGTCGCGCCCGCGTTCTCCAGTCCGGATGCGCAACACGTCGTCGAGCGAACTCACGAAGATTTTCCCATCCCCGATTTTTCCCGTTCGTGCACTATCGGCGATCGCCTTTACAGCTGACTCCAGTACGTCGTCCTGGACCACAACGATGATTAATAGCTTGGGCAGGAAATCCACCGTGTACTCGGTTCCACGGTACATCTCCGTATGACCCTTCTGGCGACCGAAACCCTTGACCTCGGACACCGTCAGGCCAGTGACTCCCGCTGCATGCAGGGCATCTTTCACTTGGTCGAGCTGGGACGGTTTGATTATCGCTTCAATGCGTTTCATTTTTCGCTCGTCTCCTTAGTTTCCAACAACTGCCGGCCCGAACGTAAAGAACCCGGCGCAATGAGATCCATTCGCGTTCACGACTTGGCGCAAGAAAAATGCCATTAAATCGAACGAAAGAATGATATATTGCTCGGCTTAAAGTTGTAGACATGCGCATCAAACAGGCAATTGCCTATTTGGTGCGCATCAGTCTAGAACTTTAGGCGAGGTATCTCGATGGAGAAAAGCAGAAGGGCTGACCAACTGACCGGGCACACCTACTCGGACTTCATGCTGGAGCGCGCAACCCCCACCGCGACCATCAGCAGCGGACTCTTCCCGGCGGCATGTGGAGAGAAGAACTTCGTAGTGTCGTCATCATAGAAGGTCAGGCCGGTGGCGCCCCGATCGAGCGCATAGCTTGCGAGGTAGGCGCGACCCGCGAGGATGCCCGCCTCCAGATGCGCGTCGCGATAGCCGCGATTTCCCAGCGCCGCGAGCGCGCGCTCCAGGTCGGCCATATAAATGATGAGCGCCGAGCAGTCGTAGCCAAGCTGTTGCTCGAGGCATAGGTAGCCGGCCTCGGTGCGGAAGTCGCCTGGCTTCAGCAACTCAAATGATTTCGCGTCACGATTGAAGTAGTAGGCCCCCGGCGCGAGGTCATCGACCGCGTTGACGATGAGATAGGTATCGGTGAGGCGCGGAAAGTCGACATTCATATTCCCACTCGATGCGCAAAGAATCGTCGCTAGCTCATCGGCGCCGATCGACTCATGCGCGAAGGCTCGGGAAGAGCCGCGCCGGAGGATAGTATCACCGAGGTTGCGCGCATCGGCCAAATCGATCGCATCGAAGTGAATCTGCTCCCCTTCGATAGGCGCAGGCATCGCAACTTTCGCGCTCGCGACCTGCGCGACCTCTTCCTGCGAGGCGAGGCGCGACTCGCGATGTATCTTAACCAGCGGCTGGTAAACGACCTCCTTCGATAGCTCGATGGACTCCAGCTCCAGCGGCGTCATCGGCGGCGATGTTGCGATCGTCTTCCCTGTCGAGCCGAGCGCCACGAGACACATCGCGCCCTCGCTCCGGCCGTCCACTCCAATCAAGGTCTCGATTTCCGAGTCCACGAATGCCGTGATGACCTCGGCGCTGATGCCCTCGGCCGCCGCGGCCGCAAACAGATTCGCGAGGATAGTCCCGCTGTCCCAGAAGCAGTACCGATAGGCGCGCGCGCGATACTTCCACGCGCTACGCCAGAAGATCGCGCTCATGATGAGGATCGCGCCGGCATCGGCAATTGAGGGAAGATTCGCCGTCGCGCGTGCGATGACTTCGCGCCAGTCGCCTCGACGCAGGCCTCGCACTTTCAGATCGGCGGGCGAGAAGTGATAGAGCCCGGCCTCCATTCCGTCGACATCCGCCGCCGCGATGTAGGTCTCGATCGGATAGAGTGCGCCTGCCGAGGCTGCCGCGCGGAAGTGATAGTCCTCGCCACCAATTTTGCGCTGGCGCGTCAACCCATTGCAGCAGAACAGGATGCGCGTCAGCGTGGCGAGGTCGAGCGCATTGGCGCCCTTCGCATCGGATGCGATCGCCGCGAGCGTCGGCATCGTCGGCAAGTCGAGGTCGCGCGGCAGCGACATCGTGCCGGCTTCGGGATAAATCTTGTAAGGCCCCGGGCGATTGTCCCAATCGAGCGGGTACGCGCCCGCGCGTACGCTGGTGTACGAGTGCTTGGTGATTTCGTGATACGTGTGCGCCGCTTCGATGTCGAAGTTACCCACGCCCGGTTCGCTCTCCATCTACCATACCGATCGTTCAATGAACCAAATTTCTCAGTTGTTCCGCGTCACGCGGTTCGTGCTATACGGAAAAATCGACTCAGAGAGGAGACACTACCATGGCGCAACGGCTCACGTCTGCCGAAGTAAAAGGCCTGTTCGAGAAATGCAACAACTGGGGAAAGTGGGGCAAGGAGGATGAGCGAGGGG
>JBGPMZ010000250.1:0-4992 GCA_041487255.1 Binataceae bacterium (SeqCode)
ATCGAGTTCGCCAAAAGCGAGGTCGAGTTTTGCGACTGGGCGATGGCCGAGATCGAACAGCATCGCGAGTTGTTCGCAGATGGTTCCGCGACCTCATCCGCGGTCCGGTCGGAGCCGCAGCAGGCATCGCGCCGCCGCTAAATCTAAAGTGCTACTTTCATTTTGAGTTCGCAGCATCGGCGCTCGATTCGTGCGGCGTTCTGCCGTCAAACCCTGCGGCATCGTGCTTTCGATCTGAATGCTCCCACTTGATAGATCGGTGCTGCTTGCTACGATCAACCCGACCCGCGCTCGCCATGAACCACCTTGCGGTCGTCCAACTAACCGATGCAATCGCTGAATTTTGGACGCTCGCTATCGTCACAATATGCGAGAGTGTGTGGTCTAGGCCGTGGCCGGATAGTGTGTGATCCGTCTGCAAGGTCAGGAGGGATACATGATCAAGAAAATCGGCGCCGTGTCGATCGGCGTCATCATCGGATTGGTGGTCGCATTCGCGCGCGCGGGAGCCTTCCAGTTATGGGGCTCGGACAAACCGCAGGGAAATTCGAGCCCTGCCCAGTCGCAAACCGACCAATCCAAGCCGCCCGCCGTTGTCTCGCCTGCGCCGGCGAATCAGCCCGAGCCAAACGAAAAGGTCGGAGTCATCACGTCATTCGCGCCTCTCGTGAAGCATGTGAAACCGACGGTGGTCAACGTCGCAGTGGTGCAGGATGTCAAGGTCGGGATGCAGGGCGGAGGCGACGAAGGCGGCGGCGGTGGCGATGAAGGCGGACCGGAGGCTGGACCTGGGCCGGGCCCCGGCCAGGGCTTCGGTGGACCTCAAGGAATGCCTCCGGGTGGTGGTGGTGGTGGCGGCGATCCCTTCGAGCAGTTCCGGCGCTTCTTCGGACAAACTCCCCGCGACTACAAGCAGCATGGATTGGGCTCGGGCGTTATCGTCTCGCCCGATGGTTACATCCTGACCAACAATCACGTGGTCGGCGGCGCCGAGGAAATCCACGTCACGCTGATGGACAAGCGTGAGTTCACCGCCAAGGTCATCGGCAAGGACGCCAAGACCGATCTGGCGCTCATCAAGATCGACAGCAAGGAGCCGCTTCCGGTGGCGGAGATGGGCAACTCCGACGGGATGGATGTTGGCGACTGGGTGGTTGCGATCGGCAATCCATTCGGTTTCACGCTGACCACCACCGCGGGTATCATCAGCGCCAAGGGGCGTATGCTCGGCGGCAACTACGACGATTTCATCCAGACCGACGCGTCGATTAATCCCGGCAATTCGGGCGGCCCGTTGTTCAACACCCAAGGCCAGGTGATCGGCATCAATACCGCAATTTACAGCCGCACCGGCACCAACGCCGGTATCGGTTTCGCGATTCCGGTCAATCTCGCCAAGCATGTGATGGATCAACTGAAGTCGCACGGACGTGTGGTGCGCGGATGGCTCGGGGTCGAGATTCAGGAAGTGACCACCGATCTCGCGCAGTCGTTCGGCCTTACCAAGCCTGAGGGCGCCCTGATCGCGAGCATCGACAAGGGCGGTCCCGCGGCAAAGTCCGGCTTGGAGCGCGGCGATGTAGTGCTCAAGTTCGACGGCAAGGAAGTGCGCGACGAGCATGAGCTGCCGGTCCTGGTCGCGGATACTCCGATCAACAAGAAAGTTGAGATGGAAGTCGTCCGCAACGGCAAGCATAAGACCCTCGAGGTCACCATCGGCGAGTTGAAAGAAGCGCAGGTGCAGACCGCGAAGGCGGAGGAGCCTGGCACCAACTGGGGCATGCAAGTCGGCGACATCACCCCCGAGATCGCCCAGCAATTCCATCTGCAGGCCGAAAAGGGCGTCGTGGTCCGGCATATTGCGCCCGATTCACCGGCGGCCGATGCGGGGATTCAGCCCGGCGATCTGGTCCTGGAAGTCGACCACGACAAGGTCGCGTCGGTGAACGATTTCCTCTCCAAGGCCAAAGCGGCCAAGACCACCAGCAAATCGGCGCTACTTCTGGTTCAGCGCGGGGGAACGACCATATACCTGGTGATCAAGTCAGGTAAGGGTTAGCAAAAGTGTTTGGGGGTGCGACGCTCTCGGAGCGTCGCGCCTTCTGCACTGCGTCTCGATAAGCCCCTTTTCTCGCTTAAAACGAGCAGTCACTATGCAGGCTCTCCTGTGAGTATGCCTTCTTCGATAAAGTGCGACGTGCTGATCGCAGGCGCGGGTCCGGCCGGACTGGCTACCGCGCTCCATCTGCTGCGCGCGCATCCCGAGCTCAAGGGGCGCGTGGTCGCAATCGAGAAGGCCAGCCATCCGCGGCCCAAGACCTGTGCCGGTGGGCTGATTCCCAAAACCATGCTCGCGCTTAAGGAACTCGGCCTGGAGCTGGAGGTTCCCGCGATCGAAGTGATGCGCGGAACGGCGCGCACCGAGATTGGTGAGGTCGAGATCTTCCGCGGCGATCCGCTGTGCACCGTGATTAGGCGCGATCAATTCGACGCGCGGCTGGCGCGGGCAGCGAAGGAAGCGGGCCTCGAGATCATCGACCACTGCCGGGTGTGGGAAGTCGACCAGTCCAACGGCTCGGTGCGCGTAAGGACCGAGCGCGCGACTTTCGAAACGCCGGTGCTGGTGGGCGCCGATGGCTCCGGGAGCCGCGTGCGCGCTTCGGCCTTCGGTTCCGGCAAGAAGAGTATCGGGCGCGCGCTGATGATCGATATCCCGGTCGATCCGGAACGCACCCGCGAGTTTATCGAACAGCGCTATCTGTTCGACTTCAAATGCGTCACCGCGGGCATCAGCGGGTATGCGTGGTCGTTCCCATGCCTGATAAACAACCGGCCTCATCTCAACGTCGGTATCTACGATCAGCATCCGCCGCACACTGGGTCGTCGCAAAAGTCGCCGCTGCCCGATCGGCTGCGCGAGGCATTTCCCGAATTGCACCTCGAGGGATTCGAGCGCCAGGCGATGAACTTCAAGGCGTTCCCGATCCGATGGTTCAACCCCAGGAATCGCTTCGCCAACGATCGCGTGATACTTGCCGGTGACGCGGCCGGCGTCGATCCGCTGATGGGCGAGGGGATCTCATGCGCCTTCGAACACGGCAAGCTCGCCGCACGCTACATCGGTGAATTGCTGGCCGGCGACCGTTCCGCGCTGGTGAAGTACGATGCGGCGCTGCACCACGGCGCGGTCGGCAAGAAGCTGAAAAAGCTCGCGTTCGCCGCGCGCCACTTCTATGGCGCCCGGCATCGCATGTATTTCAAACTCGCGGGCGTCAGCAAGAAGGCGCAAGCGATTGGCGTCGACTGGTACAACGGCGCCGAGCACCTCGATGAGCTTCCGGTGCGCGCGCTGCTCGGCAAATGGATGCGCGCGGTCCTGTTCGATTCTCCGCTAAGATAGAGCAATGGCGAAACGTCGCAGACGAACGCGCGGCAAGCGCGCGTGGCTGCTTATGGCCGCGATCGCGTTGCTGATTGCCGGCTTCATGGCGCGCCGCCTCATGATGCCGGGTGCGGCGCGCTACCTGACCCATCGCGCCGAGGAGTATCCTCCTTCGGCGCCGCAGTCCGGCGAATCCGAAGCGGACCGCGCGCCCGCCGCGCCTGCGAATGACCACGGCTCCGGCGAGCATCTGAGCGACAGCGATCGGCGCGCGCTCGACGAGGTCATCCGGCGCAAGACAGAGAGCCACTAGTTCAGGCATAATGCGGCGAACCGATGGCGGCGCCAATCAACATCGCTCCAGTCAACATTACCGACGACCTGGGCTTCCGCCTCGAACTGAAAGCTCCTCCCCGCCGCATCATCTCGCTGGTGCCGAGCTGGACCGAAACGCTCTTCGCGATGGGGCTCGGCGAGCAAGTTGTGGGTGTCACCAAGTTTTGCGTCGAGCCCGCCGCGGCGGTCGCCTCGATCGAGAAAATCGGCGGCACCAAGAATCCCGACCTGCGCGCGATTGCCAATCTGGAGCCTGATTTCGTCATCGCTAATGCCGAGGAGAATCGGCGCGAGGATGTCGAGAAAATCCGCGAGAAGGGCGTCGCGGTCTTCACCACCTATCCGAAAACCATTCCCGGCGCGGTCGAATCGATCCTCAAGCTGGGCACCGCGCTGGGCAAGGAAAGCGAGGCCAACGCGATGGCGCGCGAGATCGTCAGCAACGTCAGCGGCATCGAGGCCGGCGTAGGGGTGTGGTCGAAGCTGCCGTTCCGGGTGTTCTGCCCGATCTGGAAAAATCCCTGGATGGCGTTCAATGCCGACACCTATGCGCATGATGTGCTGCGGATGCTCGGCTTCAACAACATCTTTGCGTCAGCCGGAGATCGCTATCCAGCCACTACGCTGGCCGAAGCGATCGAGCGCAAGCCCGACATCGTGCTGCTGCCCGATGAGCCCTATGAATTCAAGGATCGCGACGTCGAAGAGCTGAAGAAGACTTTGCCGTCGGCGCTCGCGCGCCGCGTCATGATCGTCAGCGGGCGCGACCTTCATTGGTATGGCGTGCATATGGTGAAGGGCCTGACCACCTTGGCGGCGAAGCTCGCGCGCCTGCGCGCCGCCCTGCAGATTCCACTCACCTGACAGCCGGCATTTTGTTTTTGTCACTGTGACCTCGGATGCGCCTACGGATCGTCTGTCACTTCAGCATTCGCATGGGCCTTCCGAGCGATGGTGGCGGATGCTCACTCGCATGCTGAAGCGACGCTCGGTGTTGAGGCGCATCCGAGGTTCTTCAGCTTCGCTTCGCTCGCTTCAGAATGACAAAAGGAGCGCTGCGCTCGCTTCAGAATGACAAAAAGAGAGCGCTCCGCTTGTCCAGAATGACGGGAAGCGGGGTGCGGTGTTCGTCCCGAACGTTAGGAAAGGTCCTCCGTTTGTCCCGAACGACAGAAAGGAGCGCTGCGCTTGTGGAGAATGACCAAGAAGCGGAGGTCGCTTCGCTGCCTCTAAGTGGATGAGAAGAAGCGCCACTCCACGCATCTCAGAATGAC
>JBGPMZ010000251.1:0-4939 GCA_041487255.1 Binataceae bacterium (SeqCode)
CAGGTCCTGCGCGATGCGCTCCGCATATCCATGCTTATTGCCGACCGAGGCATCGGCAGCGCCGCCTCGCACCGTAAAATCATCGCCGCCGATGACCACCATACGGCCATTGATCTTGCCGGTGCCCATTACGAAGTTGGAGGGGCGGAACTCAACGAGCTTTTCACCCTCGTATTTGACCGCGCCCGCTAGCGCGCCGTATTCGTGGAAGGTCCCCGGATCGAGCAGCCGCGCGACGCGCTCGCGTACCGTCAGCTTGCCGCCGTCGTGCTGACGCTTGATGTTGTCGGCGCCGCCCATCTCTTCGGCCATTTTGATGCGGCGCTTGATTTCGTCGAGTTCCGGCTGCCAGGACATGGGTGTTCCTCCAATCGCGCCAATCTTACGGCAATGAAATTCATCATTACAATTCACGCTGAGGACCACACGCAGAATGCATTTATCGGCGGGGTTCTTCCGGTTACTATTAGGCGATCGATGGATGATGCCGGATCAAATAGCGCCGCGTCGCGGGCGTCGTCAAAGCCTGCGAGCAAGCGCACCGCACTAAGCGGATGGGGCCGCTTTCCGATTTGCGAGAGCGACGTCTTTCGTCCGGAGAAGTTTGCCGAGCTCTCAGCCATCGTTCGCGCCAACTCGCACAAACTGATTGCGCGTGGTGCCGGGCGCGCGTATGGAGATGCCGCGCTCAACGGCGACAATCGCGTCGTCGATCTCCAGCGCCTTAACCGGATGCTCGACTTCGACACCGAGAGCGGCATTCTTCATGCCGAGGCCGGCGTGACGCTCGACGAGATCATCCGGGTGTTCCTGCCGCGCGGATTTTTCCCGCGCGTGGTGCCCGGCACGCGATTCGTGACACTCGGCGGATCGATCGCATCCGACATCCACGGCAAGAGCCACCATCGCGATTCCTCGCTCGCCACGCACGTTTTGTGGTTCGACCTGATGCTGGCGTCGGGCGAGGTGCGGCGATGCTCGCGCGAAGAGAATAGTGATCTCTTCTGGGCAACGGTGGGTGGAATGGGACTGACTGGGGTGATCCTCGAACTCGCGATGAGGCTGCGACGGGTTGAGAGCGCATACATCAAAGGTGAGATCATCCGGGTCGCCAATGTCGATGAGGCGATCGAGAATTTCGAGCGCACCGATAGCCGGTACGGATGCTCGATGGCATGGATCGATTGCGTCGCTACCAAAGGATCGCTCGGGCGCTCAGTGTTGCACGTCGGCGACTTCGCGCCTCGCGATGCGCTCCCGGCCAACCTCCGCACCGAGCCGCTGATACCGAAGGGAAAAAGCTCGCCGACGGTTCCGTTCAATCTGCCGAACTTTGCACTCAATCCGCTGAGCGCGCGCGCCTTCAACTACGCTTACTACGCGATGCATCGCGATCAGAACCCGGCGCTTACGTCGTATGAGCCGTTCTTCTTTCCGCTCGATTCGATTCACAACTGGAATCGCATCTACGGCAAACGGGGCTTCGTCCAATATCAATGCGTGTGGCCGCTGGCCGAGAGCCGCGCGGGATTGATCGAGACGCTCGAAGCGATCAGCGGAAGCGGCCGCGCATCGTTTCTGGCAGTGCTGAAAAAGTTTGGCGCGCAGGAAGGCGTGCTGTCGTTCCCGATGCCGGGCTACACGCTCGCGCTGGATTTTCCGGTCACCGATGGCCTGCTCGATTTTCTCGATCGGCTCGATCAGTTGGTACTCAAGCGCGGCGGCCGGGTTTACCTCGCCAAAGATGCGCGGATGCGCGCCGACACATTCCGCGCGATGTATCCAAGGTTCGAGGAGTGGCGCACCGCGAAGGCGAAGGCGGACCCGAACAATCATTTCTCGTCGACGCTCGCGCGCCGCCTGCAGATGGATCCCGCGTGAAAGTTCTCATCCTCGGCGGTACCTCCCCGATCGCGCGCATACTCGCGATCAAGTTCGCATCAATCGGCGCTCATCTTTTCATCGCGGCGCGCGACGAGGCCGAAGCCAGCCGCATCGCCAACGACATCCATGTCCGCGCAGGCGTGCCGGCGATCGCGGGAAAGTTCGATGCGGCCGATTTCGCTTCGCATGCCGAGCTCGTAGCGCGCGCCATCAAAGAACTCGGCGGCCTCGACGGCGTGGTGCTGTGCTTCGGCACACTCGGTGACGAGGACAAGGCGCAGGTCGACGCGAACGAGGCGCTCGCGACGATCCATCAGAACTTCACCGGTGCGGTGTCGCTTCTGACAATCGCGGCACAAAGTTTGGAGGCGCAGGGGACAGGATTCATCGTGGTAATCGGATCGGTTGCCGGCGACCGCGGACGCAGGCGCAATTACGTCTATGGTTCGGCAAAAGGCGCGCTGCATCTTTTCGTGCAAGGACTTCGGGCCCGGCTCTCGAAGACCAAAGTACACGTGATGACGGTGATCCTCGGCACCGTCGACACGCGGATGACGTGGGGACGCGAAGGCACGCTGTTCGTGGTGGCGCCGGAGCGCGCCGCCGATCTCATCTTCGAGGCCTGGCGCAAAAAGCGCGAGGTGGTTTACGTGCCTTCGTTCTGGCGTCCGATCATGGCTATCGTGCGCGCGATCCCGGAACGCATTTTCAAGCACGCCAGTTTCTGAGACGCGTTGGCTTGACGAGGTAATTCGCCTGCGATTAGCTCAATCGCATGAGCGAGGACATTCGCGCACTGAAGTTCGAGGGCGGCGTCGATGCCGACGGACACATCCTCGAAGACAAGAACCTGTGGGAAAACTACCTCGAAGCTAAATACAAACCCAAGGCGTTGCGCTTGAAGAAAGATCGCGCGGGGCTTGAGTACATGGAGATCGAGGGTAGACCCTCGAAGTTCCTCTCCGGCGGGATGTTCGCGGGACTGTCCGCGATGGGCGAAACGCAGATGGGACGCAACTCGGCTGACTATGGTGGAATGGCGCCGTCCGGTGCGATGGATCCGGTCGAGCGCCTCAAGCGCATCGAGCGGGAAAATCTCGATGCTGCGTTTCTGTATCCGACCCTGAGCTTACTCTACGAAGTTGAGACGTCCGATCCCGAGATGGCCCAGGCCTACACGCGCGCCTACAACCGCTACATCGTGGATTTCTGCAAGGGCAGCGGCGGCAAGCTGCTACCGATCGCGCATATCTCGCTCGGCGATCCGCAGGCCGCCGCTAACGAGCTGGAGCGCGCGGTCAAGGACGGATGCAAAGGTGCGTGGGTTTGCCAATTCGTTATGACGCGCAAGCCACATGCGCATCCCGATCATGACGTAGTATTCGCCAAGGCACAGGAACTCGGCGTGCCGTTCGGGATTCATCCGTCGCTGGAGCCGGTGTGGGCAATGTCGGGGCGCTACGACTGGAGCTATCTGCGCGGGCAATTCTTTTTCAACAACGTCGTCGCGGCGGATTCGATTCGGCATGCGTTCACGAGCTTCTTTCAATACGGCACCTTCGACAAATTTCCGAAGCTCAAGCTGGTGCTGCTCGAAGCGGGCGCGAGTTGGATCGCGTATTGGCTCGACCGCCTCGATGCGGTTTACAAAAGCGGCATCGGTCGCACGCTCTCATTGAAGGAGAAGCCGAGCTTCTACTTCGATCGACAAGTGTGGATATCGGCCGACCCCGACGAACGCGCGCTGCCCGCAATGGTGGAACTCATCGGCGCCGACAAGTTCTTCTGGGCCAGCGACTTTCCGCATCCCGACCACGCGGGCAACTACATCGAGGAAGTCGAGGAGATGGCCGAGAAGCTCGCGCCCGACGCGCGCAGAAAGGTCCTCGGCGCCAACGTGCTGAAGGTTTACGGCTGCGCCCCCGCAGAATTCGCAAGCGAGACCTGAACCTCAGGTATGGAAAATTCACTGCTACAGTGCCCTACTGTCTACTACAGTGGTTGACAACAGCCGTGATTCGTGGGATAACTTAGCTCGTGACGCCCGATTCGAAGTCCACCCGGCTCCGACCAATCCCTCTCAAACCTACCACAGTGGAATATCGAGGACTTCGCTGGTTGGACACTCGCCAACGCTCTCAGCTCCCGTCCAGGCGCCGAACCGCCGCCAGCTTGCATATTCATGCCCGGCTCGATCTCGTTTGATTGATGATTCGACAAACGCGGCTCTTTTGGCTATGCCGCAACGATTCCCTGACCAGGACGGTTTCGAATGCATCTGTCTCGTATTGCCCTCCTCGTAACCTTCTCTGTACTGGCGATGTCTGTTTCCTGTGGTTTCGCACAGTCAAACCTCCCTCCCCCGGGCGGCTACAAACCGATTCCGAATTTCGTGGGAACAGATGCGGGCCTCGATTTTCGCAACGCCATCAACGATCGCTTTTCCGGCGTCCAAGCAATCGCGCCGAGAGTCGGCGGCGTTCCGTTTGCCAGCCTCGGTCCCGAGCAGGACGGCGCGGTGTTCTATTGCAGCGACTGCAAGGCGACCCTGCCGTGCACCGCAGGAGGAACTGGCGCCTGGGCCTCCGGCGCTATGGGTCAATGGCAATGCAACGCGCCGATGGCGCCACTCAAGCTTGATGGGACTGATTCGCTCGCCCCATTCAACGGAACCTACACCAACGAAAAGAACATCCTCGATTTCGGCGCGATCGCGAGCACTGCGAGGATCAACTGCAGCGCAACCGCCGGCCAGGCCAATATTACCTGCACCGGCGTCAACAGTTCCGACTTCGCAGTCAATCAGTACGTCGCGCTCTATGCCGCCGGGCCCGCACCGAGCGTGGCGCAACCGACCGGATTCGTGGTGCAGCCGACTACCACCACCAATTCTCCAAGCTCAGCGACTCGCTTTACCCGCTATGCGCAAGGATGCACGGTGCAGAATGCTCTCGCCTGGTGCACTGCCGGATCGTCGGTCTGCGGAGTTAGCAATGTCGCGTTCTACGAGCAGGGGCAACCGGTGACGATCGCAGGCGCCGGCGTTGCGGGTGCG
>JBGPMZ010000252.1:0-4938 GCA_041487255.1 Binataceae bacterium (SeqCode)
AAGACCTACCTCGCGATGGCGATGGCGCTGGCGGCGTTAATGAAGAATCAGGTCACCCGGATGGTGCTATGCCGTCCCGCGGTCGAGGCCGGCGAGAAGCTCGGCTTTCTGCCCGGCGATCTTTCCGAGAAGGTGAATCCGTACCTGCGGCCGCTCTACGACGCGCTGCACGACATGGTCGATTTCGATCGCGCGCGCCGGATGCTGGAACGCGGCACTATCGAAGTCGCGCCGCTGGCCTTCATGCGCGGGCGGACGCTCAACGATTCGTTCATCATCCTCGATGAGGCGCAAAACACCACCACCGAGCAGATGAAGATGTTCCTCACCCGGCTCGGCTACAACTCGAAAGCGGTAGTCACCGGCGACGTCACGCAAATTGATTTGCCGAGCGGCAAGCTTTCGGGACTCAAGGAAGCGCGCACCGTGCTCGCCAATACTCCAGGTATCAACTTCACGATATTTGATGATCGGGACGTAGTGCGGCATCGATTGGTGCAGCGCATCATCCTCGCCTACGAGGCATTCAATCGCGGCGACGCTATGCAGGACGGCTCGGACAACAACGGCAAGCCGTAGCTTGGGCGTCGAGTTTCGATGCGCGTCGCCAAAGGGACGGCGCTACAGCCGCGCACTTAAGCGCGACGCCCTCGCGCTGCTGAGGGCCGCGGGACTTCCCGATTGCGAACTCTCGCTGACGCTGACCTCGGATGCATCGATTCACGCGCTCAATCGCGACTATCGAAAGAAGGATCGCGCGACCGACGTGCTTTCGTTCTCGCAAATCGAAGAGCGCGATGGACCCGCGCCGGATCCGCGAGCGATCGCTAATACACGAGGCATGCCCCTCGGCGACGTGGTGATTTCCATCGATACCGCGCTGGCGCAGTCTCGCGAGTATGGCGTCGCGCCGGCGGAGCGTTTGCGCACGTTGTTGATTCATGGATTCCTCCATCTGCTCGGCTACGATCACGAGCGCTCCCCTGCCGAGGCGCGTAAGATGTTCGCGCGCGAGCGCGCACTCGCCGCCGAGGTCTCAGCAATAATGAGCAGCTCGCGGAAGCCAAAGCGCACGCGCAAGCCGCGATGAAGCGCGAATCCTTCAAGCTCCCGTCGGCGCCGACGCTCGCGCATTTCACCCGCGCCTCCGGCAAAACTTCGGCGCTCGACAATCTGCTCTGGATTCTCGAGGACGGCCGCATACGAGGCTCGACGAGGATGATCGGGGGCGGCCATCGGGGCGTGTGCCTCTTCGATGCGCCGCCCCATGAGTTGGGGCATCTGCTGACGCCGCGTAATCGGCGCCGCTACGAGCCCTTCGGCGTTGCGGTCGATAAACGCTATGCTTTCTCGATGGGAGCTCGCCCGGTCATCTATATGCCGGGCGCGGAGGCTGCGGGTATCCTCGACGAGGACGAGATGTGGCGCGTGGTAAGTATCGACCTGACACGCAATCCGCTGATCGACTGGACCTTCGAGCGGGAATGGCGCGTGCTCGGCGATTTGCCGCTTAAGCCGCAGCTCTCGGTGGCTCTGGTAGCGAGCTGGCGCGATGTCGACGAAATCTACGAACGCTTCGACGGCAAGCCTCCGTGCGCGGGCGTGATTCCGCTCGGAGAGATTTTCGCAACCCGGTGAACCCTTCCTCGAACACCATGACCCGCGCGGCGCTCGTGATTGCGAGCGGGCTTGCGCTCGCGCTGGCGTTTCCGAAATTCGACGTCAGCCTGATGGCGTGGGTGGCATTCGTCCCGTTTTTCTACGCGGTCGAAGGCGAGCCGCTCAACAAAGTTTTCTGGTGGGGATGGCTGCAAGGACTCGCATGTTATGTCGGCTCGTTCTACTGGGTCGTCATCACGCTCAATGAATTCGCCGGCGTACATTTCGTTTTGTCCCTGATACCGATGTTGTTGCTCGCCGGCGTGGTCGCCATCAATACCGGGCTCGCGTTCTGGGCCGGAGAATTCACCGCGCGCAGACTGCGCCTTCCGATCGTACTCACGATGCCGATTGCGTGGGCCGGCGTCGAACTTGTGCGCACCTATTTTCCGATCGGGTTCCCGTGGAACCTCCTCGGCGAAACCCAGTATCGCAATCTCGAGCTCATCCAGTTCGCCGAATTCACCGGCGCCTACGGCATTTCCGCGCTGATCATTTTCTTCAACGTCGTGATTTTCATGGTGCTGATGCGCCGCGGTTCGCTGCGCTTGCAAAGCCGCAGCCTGGCCGCGCTGACCGCAGTGATGATCGCCGCGATCGTCTTCGGCAATTGGCGCATGCACCAACTCAAGCACCTGAAGCCGGCGGGCAGCTTTCGCGTGGCGATAGTGCAAGGCAACATCCCGCAGAGCGTCAAGTGGGACAAGGACGCGCAGGCGCCGACTTTCCAAATCTACCGCGACCAGAGCACGCAGGGCGCCCGGCAGGGTGCGAACCTTATAGTATGGCCGGAAGCGGCCGCGACTTTTTTCTTCCAGCCTGACGACCGATATCCAGCCGCCTTCGCCGACGACGCTTCATATCGAAAGCAGCTCCTCGACCTCGCGCGCGAAACCGGCGCGGCGATTTTGTTCGGCGCGCCGGCGCTGGGCGTTGAGGACCACCGGGTTGGCTTTTACAATCGCGCCTACCTCGTTTCCGCGCAGGGCGAGGTCGCCGGATGGTACGACAAGATTCAGTTGGTGCCGTTCGGCGAATATGTTCCGGCGCGCGCCATCCTCGGATACTTCGTCAACCGCATCGTCTATGGCTTGGGCAACATGATTCCCGGCCGGCGGCAGACGCTGCTCGAGGTGAAGGGGGCGAAACTGAGTGTCCTGATTTGCTACGAAAGCATCTTCCCCGACCTCGCGCGGCGCTCGGTGAAAGAAGGCGCCGACGTGATGGTGAATATCACCAATGACGCCTGGTACGGCACCAGCTCGGCGCCTTATCAGCTCCTCGCGATGTCCGCGATGCGCTCGGTCGAGACCAAGATTCCGATGATTCGCGCCGCCAACACCGGCATCAGCGCGATCATCCTGAGCGACGGCAGCATCACGGCGACCACCCCGCTGTTCAAGCGCGGCACCGAGCTCGAGGATGTCGCATGGCGTCCGATGCGCACGCTCTACACGATCGTCGGCGACCTCTTCGCGCAGATTTGCCTGCTGCTCACGGCGATCGCGCTCATCTGGGGATGGCGCCGGCCGCGCAGGCTGAAGCCGCTGGAAGCGCACATCGAGGAGATTCTCTCGTCGCGCAACGGCAAAGGCGTAGCCATTAATTAAGTCTTTGCTTTCTGTCACAATGAATGGCTGGACGGCGCAATTTGGATTCGGAGATACTTTTCACCTTTGAAGAATCGCCCGAGGGTGGCTTCGAAGCCCGCGCCGTTGGACATTCTATATTCACGCAGGCCGAGACATTCGAGAAAGAAAGCCGAAATTCAGGACGCGGTTCGCTGTCATTTTGATTGCGATAACAAACGCATCGTGATTCGCCCTGCTCGCATCCACTAAGGAACATCGAACAATGATCAGCGATATCAGAGAACAACTGAGCGATTTCGAATCCCGCGCGGAAAAGCTCGGGAGGCGTCTTTGACCTCCCCAAACTGACCGCCCGCCAAAAAGAACTTCTCGAACTTTCCAGCAAACAGGAATTTTGGGATCGCCCCGAGGCCGCGCAGAGCGTCCTCAAAGAGCAGGACCTGCTGCGGGGCCAGGTCGAAGGATTCAAGCGCCTGCGCGAACGCCTCGAAGAGGCGCGCGTGTTCTTCCAGATGGCCGAGGAAGAAGGCGCCGACGATTCCGAGGCCGCCCGCGAGGCCGAGACCGCGCTGGCCGCCGCGCGCACCGAACTCGAGAAGCATGAGCTGCAGGTGATGCTGGGCGGGCCGCACGATCGCCTCGGCGCAATCGTCTCGCTTCATCCGGGCGCCGGCGGCATGGAGGCGCAGGATTGGGCCGATATGCTCTTGCGGCTCTATCTGCGATGGGCCGAGCGTCACGGTTTCAAGGTCGATGTTGCCGACCTGCAACCGGGTGAAGGCGCCGGCATCAAGAGCGCGACCTTCGAGGTCGACGGCGAGTATGCATACGGTTACCTGAAAGCGGAGGTTGGAATTCATCGCCTGGTGCGCATCTCGCCCTTCGACGCGAACGCGCGCCGCCAGACCGCGTTCTCGTCGTTCGACTGCGTTCCCTCGCTGGAAGAGGCCGAGCAACCGGAGATCGATCAGAAGGATCTGCGCATCGACTACTACCGCTCGTCGGGCGCGGGCGGACAACCCGTCAACGTCACCGACTCGGCGGTCCGCATCACGCACCTTCCGACGGGAATCGTCGTGTCGTGTCAGAACGAGCGCTCCCAGCACAAAAATCGCGCGATGGCGATGAAGATTCTGCGCGCTCGTTTGTTCGAACTGGAGGAGCGCAAGAAGCGCGAGGAACTCGAGAAGTTCAGCAAGGACAAAAAAGAAATCGCGTGGGGCAGCCAGATCAGATCCTACGTGCTGCAGCCGTATCAGATGGTGAAGGACCATCGCACCGGCGTCGAAATCGGCAACACCGCAGCGGTGCTCGACGGCGCCATCGATCCGTTTATCGAGGCGTACCTGATGGGCGTGCGCAAAGGCGACGCCGATAAAGTTCCCGAGTAAACGGTCCGTGGCGCGCTTGATCACTTCGCCTCGATGGAGGCAAAGTCGCATGGAGATTCCGCAACTCGCACAGGAAGCAAGCGCATGATCGACATTCATTTTTGGCCCACCCCCAACGGCTACAAAATCACCGTGATGTGCGAGGAAGTCGGCCTCAAGTACAACATCATTCCGGTCAACATCGGCGCCGGCGATCAATTAAAGCCCGAGTTCCTGCAGATCAGTCCCAACAACCGGATGCCCGCGATCGTCGATCCCGACGGCCCCGATGGAAAGCCGATCGCGATGTTCGAATC
>JBGPMZ010000253.1:0-4929 GCA_041487255.1 Binataceae bacterium (SeqCode)
AGGAAGAGTTGGTGCTGTTCTGCGGCGGAAAGATCGCTGACTTCAAAATTCCCAGCCTGGTCGAATTCAGGGACACTCTCCCAAAGACACCTACCGGCAAGGTCCAGCGGAGGATGCTGATCGAGGCCGGCTGAATGTCGCGGGAGCGCGCGAAAGACCTCTACTTTTTGCTGGTGATCGCGCTCCTGAGGGTTAGTCGTCACCTTCCACTTAGGGTGAGGGACGCGATTGCCTCGGCCATTGGCATAGCTGCGTATTGGATATCGCCGCGCAAACGGCGCCTTACCTGGCACGCGCTCGATGGCGCCTTTGGTGATGAACTCACTACCGCCCGGAAACGGAACATCGCGAAGAGCACCTTCTATCAATTTTGGCGCGAGACCTTGTGGAATGCGCCTTCGGCCGCGGAGCTGGCGCTTGTCGGACGAATGTCGCTGCGCGGCGAAGAGCACCTGCGCGCGGCGCTGAGCCGCGGCAAAGGAGTCATCCTCCTCGAGACCAACTCTCTGGGCAGCAGGGCCTTGCCGCGTCGGGTGCTCCATTACCATGGCTATGCGCTGCTTCAGGTCCACACCAGAACTCATGTGGGAAGCGGGTTCCTTGTTGCGACGCGTCAGTGGAGCTGGGCCGCGCGGCGGCTCAGGCGTTTTTTCGAAACCTGCGAGAAGGAATTTCTCGCCGAGATCATCTTGCTGCCGAGGTCCGATTCGCTGGCCTTCACCCGGGTACTGCTCGACCGCTTGAAGAAGAACTCTGTTATCTGCATTGCGGGCGATGGCAGACGCAGCCAGCGTTTGATCGATGTGCCATTCTTTGGGGCCGAGCGAGCATTCACGACCGGGATAGTTAGCCTGGCCCGTAGTTCGGGCGCGACGATCCTCCCGTTATTTTGCATCAAGAATCGCGACGGCCGACTCGAAGTGATCGTCGAATCGGCAATTGAGGTCGACGCCGCAGCGGCTCGGGAGGCCAGCGTTATGGAAGGCGTGCGGCAGTGCGCCACTCTCCTCGAACGCTACGGCAGGATGTATCCCGAGCAGTTCTATGGCTGGCGCAGGCTGGCGCAGTTCCGGCGGTCGTCTGACCCGGATGCGCGGGGAGACGCGCCGTGACTTTGGCCCGCGATCTCTGGAACAAAGCCCCTTGACCTGGAGCGAAGAAAAAGCGAAACTAGTGCAATAGGAGTTTCGCTATGGGTGCCGCTCTAGACCTCGCCTTCGACCTCGATACTCACGATGACGCGCTCGAACCCCATCGCGGGGTCGAGTTCCATGAGATGCCGGTGCGCCAGATCCTCAACCGCTGCACCAACCCCAAGATGTCGTTCCGATGGACCATCAACCCGTACCGCGGGTGCGAGTTCGGATGCGTCTACTGCTATGCGCGCTATACCCACGACTTCCTGGAGCTGCGGGATCCGATGGACTTCGAGCGCCGCATCTTCGTCAAGCGGATGGCGGCCGAAGTGCTCGGGCGCACGCTCTCGCGCACGCCGATCGGTGACGACTCGATCGCTATCGGCACTGCGACCGATCCGTATCAGCCGGCCGAGCGCCAGTTCGGGCTGACCCGCGCGATGCTCGAAGTATTCGCTCAGCTCGCGGGGTTGCATCTGTCGATCACCACCAAGTCGACGCTGGTCGCGCGCGATATCGATGTGATCGCGCGCATCCATCAGCGCTCGAAGATTTCCGTGAACTTCTCGTGCATCACGCTCAACCCGCGCCTCGCTCGTGTTCTGGAACCTCGTGCGCCGCGCCCTGAGCTGCGGATGCGCACGCTCGCGATGCTCGCGAAGGCGGGCATCCATTGCGACGTCCTGATGATGCCGATGATCCCGGGGCTGACCGATTCGCGCCGCTCCATCGAAAGCGTCATCGTCGCCGCGCGTGAGGCGGGTGCGAAGGGCGTCTGGTGGCGTCCGCTGTTTCTGAAGCCCGCCGCCGCGCGGCGCTTCCTTCCTTTCATGCGCGATAAATTCCCCGAGCTCGCGCCGCAGATCGATGCGTTCTACGGCCGTGCGGTCTATGCGCCGACCGACTACGAGAACCGCGTCGGCGCGATCATGGATCGATTGCGCATCAAGTATGGCTTTGCACCGACGCACGAGCGCACCGCTCCTCCGACGCCATCGGTGCGGCGTCCCGCGCAACTCAGCCTCGGCGTGGCATGATGCGAAGTTGCGCTTGCACGTAGGCACGGAGCACTTCGACCGAAGCGTCGTGGGCCTTGCGAGCGGCAGGCGCGGGTGTGCCATGCATCCGGGCCCGTATGGCGCTGCGAATGTCGGTGAAAGGTTGGGCTTAGCCGTGCCAACGGGAGACGATTTTTCATCGGCGGTTGGCGACATTTGTGTCGCCAAGTTGGTGAGGACGTTGTCACGGCGCGCGGCGGTGCCCTGAGCCACCCTACTTCCTCCGCGCAGCGAGCGCCTTCGCACGTCGGCGCTCATGACGATTGCCCATAAACATTGAACTTAATGGGTTTGTTTTCGCGCGTTGCGCTGACGACGCAGGAGCCATCCGAGGTCCTTCGCCGAGCCTCAGGACATTACCCGGCGCTGCCGCGTAATGGGTTTGTTTTTGCGTTTTCGGACCCGACCACGGCGTTCGAGGTCCTTCGCCAGGCTCAGGACCACTTCTCGGCGATGCCTCGAAGTGGGTTTGTTTTTGCGTTTTCAGAACCCTTGAGGAGCCGAAAATCCTGGTATCTTTCAACGCCTCCAGCTCCGACGAGGCGCGCCGTATCGTCCTCTCGAGGCAGCCGGAATATCGGGCAATCGCCATCGTCTCGCGCGGACCAGGGATGGTCGGTCCCCAGAGTCCCCCGCGCCGCAGCTGGTCCCGCCCGGCTTCCAGGAACGCGGCTTCGGAAGCATCGGCGGCCGCGATGCGCTCGTTCAGCTCGCGCTCCTGCTGCTGATGGTACTTGAGCGCCGCGATGTTCTCGTAGCGCCACATCGCGGCCATCCGCACGTAGGACTCCGCGATCGTCGCGACGCATGCTTCTTCGAGGACGCCCTGCGGCTTGAAGTCATCGCGAAGTCCATCCAGCGTCTCCTCGAAATCCCGACGCTGCGGTGGCGTCCATTTCTCCTGCGCGACGAAAAATCCGTGCTTTACCGGATTGCGCGCAACCTTCGCTTTTCCTTCGATAGTGCGAGGCCCGGTCGAGCGCGTGGCGTTGCGCCGATTCGCCTCGAGCCGGCGGTGGGTGAGAGCGACCGGACGGCGCCGGAGATTGGAAACAGGGGTGGGGACGATACCGATGGGGCTGGCTGCCATAGCGCATGCCTCCTTGGGATGGCCGCGAAGACACGCGGCCATAACCTATTAGCATTTACCTATGACACGCAGTTGTCCAGCCCCACGGTGAGGGTCGTCGGGCGTCCTCGCGCGCCGGTGAGGAGCCCGCATTTCCCGCGTTTATTCTCTTGAGACTCGGTGTATGTACATTAACATACGACAAGGCGAGTAGAAGAAATCGTAACAGGACACTTACGAATAGACAGTGAGTTAACCAGATGCGATACTATGTCGAAATACTGTGAACCGCCACGAACGCAGAGCAGCAAGCAAGAAAGCCATAAGCGCCGCAAAGAAGAACGTCACGATGGCTCAGCAGGGTCCCTTCAGCAAGCTCCTAACAAATAACCCACCGCTCACGCCCCAAGACTTGCGTCGACAGCGCGTGGACCTAATGAAAAGAATCGCAGCGATTAGAGGAAGGCCTCTGGTGGTCTACGCTACGAAGTCGGGGATCAATCTTCCGGGCGTCGCTGCCTACATCCACCGCGAGGACATCGTGCCTTTTGCGGAAGTCCTCGACAGCGTGGACGGCGATAGAATCGACATTTTTCTTGAGACGCCGGGCGGGCTGGCCGAGGTGACTATCGAGATCGTGAATTTGCTACGACCGCGGTTTGCCCACGTCGCCTTCATCATACCCCATATGGCGATGAGCGCCGGTACAATCCTCACGATGTCGGGAGATGAAATCCTCATGGACCATCGTTCCTCCCTCGGCCCGATTGATCCGCAATTCGAGGGCATTGACGGTAGGCCGCAGCCCGCTCAGGCCATTCTGAGCGGGATTGAGACGATCAAAGAGGAACTGGCAAAGAGTGGCGGCGTCCTCAACCCGGTCTACATCCCGATTCTACGCAACGTGGATCCCGGCCGGCTGCAGTCTGCGACAAATGCGAGCAATCTTTCCCGAAATCTGGTGACCGACTGGCTGACAAAATATAAGTTCCAGGATTGGACGACGCATTCATCTAACGGTCAAGCTGTCTCGGACGACGATAGAAGACTTCGCGCGCAGGAAATCGCAGCAGAACTCTGCGATCATCAAAAGTGGCTCAGTCACGGACGCCCAATAAAAATAGCGGACTTCGACCGTATGCGCCTAAAGATCACAGACTACGCCAAGCAACCCGCCCTTCAATCCTCGATTTGGTCGCTATGGGTGAACTTGCATCACTTACTGTCTGTGACAAATTTCTACAAGGTGTATGAATCTGAAACTGTTGAGTTCTACAAAGGCGCACTTGCTCAACCAACGATCCCTCAGCCAGCCCAATCGGCGCCAGGCAAGGCTCTTGCGGATGTGAAGTGCAATAAGTGCGGATCAGCATACAAGGTTCAGTGCAATTTCGGCGCTCCTCAGCCGATCGAGCCTGGAGCGATGCCATTCCCGAAGGGGAGTTCGTTCAATTGCAAAAGTTGCGGTACACTGTTAGACCTCAGCGGGCTAAAACTAACCTTGGAAGCGCAGATCGGCCAGCCGCTGATCATATAGGATTAATTTCATGTCAGACTCGGCCACAGTAACCCGTATTACGGTCAACGGTATGGAGATGCCCCTCATTTCCCAACAGCCCGACCTAAACGAGGAAACTGTTATACGGGTATCTCGCCTCCTCGAAGC
>JBGPMZ010000254.1:0-4919 GCA_041487255.1 Binataceae bacterium (SeqCode)
AAACGGAGTAATCGGTCCTCCCACGAACTTGGCCGCGGATTGCACCATGGCGCCATGGTGAGCTAGAGCGGTTTTCACCAATTGCTTAAGTGCTGCTGCCTGCTTCAGGGTCGTTCCCAGCGGGCGCTGGGGCGATTGAGCCAGAATTCTGGCTTCCGCAGCTCTGGCGGCATCTCTGGCACTCATATGCGCAGATGCGCTTAAGGTAAAACTAAGCTGAAGCAAAAAGAGGACGCTAGTAAGCACTATTTTTTTCACGTTTACCTCCCCGAGAAAATTCCGCTCGCTTTCGATTTCGTATCAACAGTCCGCCATACAGACATACACTAGCAGGACCGGCTCTATCCGATTTCAGTCGAAACCACTATGTGTGTCGGCATTGCTAGCGTCAACCGCTCGTTCCCGATCCAGCCGAACTTAACCGCAACAGGTGGGCTTGTGAGATTTTGCATCTCGGCAAGAATGTCGAGAACCCATCAAAGGTACCGTAAGTGCGGCGATTGAAGAAAGGATGATCACAATATTCTCGTTCGGCTATTGGGGCTGGGGCAATGCGACGCGGCAACTGGTTGAGGTCATTGACCTCGCGGAGCGCGCGCGCGGCTTCCGACCGCCGATCTTTATCGATATTCGGGTGCATCGGAAAGTACGCGCGTTAGGCTTTGTGGACGATGCGTTTCGAGATCTGGTCGGCGCGGCGCGCTACCAACACATGAAGGATCTCGGCAACCAGGAGGTGGCGATCGGCGGGAAAGGGATCAGGATCAAGCATCCCGAGGCCGCGGCCGAGTTGCTGGATACTGCCGTGCGGGCAGACCGGGAGCGCCGCCGCGTGATCTTTTACTGCGCCTGCGAGTTCCCTTGGGTCGACGGCAAACGAAGGTGCCATCGCGACGCCGTAACCGAGCTGCTCTTGCGCGAAGCAAAGCGCAGCGGCCACGCTATATCGGTCGTCGAGTGGCCCGGCGGCGAGCCGGTCGTCCTCGATGAGCCGCTGGAAGTAGACCGCAAGCTGTTTGCCGCGGTGATGAGCGGGCGCAGGTTCATCCCTTTGGAACACCAGCGCCTCGCCGCTTTCGCCGGACTTCCATGGGGCTCCATTCTTACTTTCAAGTGTGATGGCCGAACTGAACTGCTCGCAGTGGGACCGCCAAATTGCGCGTCCTTCAAGGGCAATCGATATTGGCGGCTTCCGCTGTGTGTGCCGGCGCAGCCCGGGAAGCAGAAAGCGTCGTTGCTTCGCGAGGTCCTCGAATGGCGGCGCCGGCGCGGTCTGCACGAGCGTTACGAGCACACCGGCTGAAGCCTGTGCTACGGTTGAGGTTGCTGAGGAATTCCACAACAGGGTGGCACAGGCTTTAGCCGGTGTGTCCCGCAGGTAGGGAGATTTTCAAATGTCACGAGTCGCGATCATCATGACCATCATTGTTGCGTCCGTTTCCATGGCGGTGGCGTCGGTTTCCATGGCGCGTGCCGGCGACGAGAAATCGCCCACTCCCGCTCCTCATCGCCATCATCACCATCATGCTCATCCGGTTGACGAAGCGTCCGAAATCATCCGTCATCCGGTCCACGAGTCGTCCGAAATTATCCATCACCCGGTTCATGAGACGTCCGAAATTTTCCACAAGGCGACGGGAACGCAGCCGGTCAGTCCCAAGCCGGCCCCGGCCAACTGAGTCGACATCCACGGCTCCGTGCTAGGGACCAGGCGCCGATATCGGGTAGGACATGTAGCGAGCTATCTTCCAGGTCCCATCCGGTTGGCGTCGAAAAACGTCGAGGCCGGGCTCCTCGACCTTCAAATCGCGCGGCTGATCTTGTCGATGGACCTTGAGCGTCCATACGAGCCTTACCACCGCAAGATCTGCGGAGACGATGATTTCGTTGATCTTCAAGGCGTAGCGATATGAGCTGGCCCGATCGGCCAGCGATCTCTTCAAGCGCGCGCACAAGGAACCAAAGTTGCCCTCGGGCTGACTTTGATAGCTGGAAATCAGATCCGGCGCGAACAGCGAGCAAACGGCCTGCGAATTTCCTGTGTTGAAATCGGTCGTCCACTTCTCCAGCGCGGAACGAATCTCATTCTCTGCTGTGGATTTCGAATCTGTCGTTGCATATGACGCGCAAGGCCAAAGCGAGAGAGCGATGAGAATCAGCGGCACAGCTAGGACATGCTTAACTCTCATCGTGGGATAGTCAGCGAACCTTGTAGTTCTTCCCTTTGACCAGACGCAGTGGAGTGTAGACCAACACCACCGTGCCATCCTGTTTCACGACCTGATTGCGAGTGCGCACCAATCCGAGGCCCGGTCGCTTCCTGCTCTCCTGGCACTCGATGACTTCGCATTCGACGTGGATGGTATCGCCGACAAAGGTCGGCGCCTTGATGTCGAGCTCCATGTTCAGGAACGCTAGGCCAACGCCCTGCATAACAGACTGAATCAGTAATCCTTCCGCGAAGGTGTAGGCGAGCGCGCCCGGCACCACCCGTCCCTTGATGGCGGATTCCTTCTCGATGAACTCGGTGTTGGTGAAGAGGACCTCGAGCATCCCGGTGCAGGTGATGAAGTTGACGAGGTCAGCCTCGGTAACGGTGCGGCCGACGGTCTTGAACTTGCGCCCGACTGGAAGGTCCTCCCAGTGGATGCCGAGGCCTACGGTTTCGATATTTTCCATAAGGAATACCTCGCGATCCCGCTTACTTTCCGTCGCGCGCGACCGCCGCACCGGACGCAATCAGCCGATCGATCTCGGCCGCGCCGTAGCCCGCTTCTTTCAGGATCGCGCGAGTATGCGCTCCGTATTCCGGCGGCGCCTGCGGCTTTTGCTTTTCGCTGTCGGCGACGAAGAGCGGACTGTTCACGGTTTCGAGGATGCCGCGGCCCGGATAATCGAAGTTCACAATCGCACCGCACTCGCGCATCTGCGGATCGCGCACCGCCTCGTCGAGCGTCGGCAGCGCCGACCACTTGATGTCATAGGTGCGGAATTTCTCGCTCCAGTGGTTGAGCGGCTTCGATTCGAACTGCGACAGCAGGATCGCGTGCAGCTCGGCGGCGTTTTCCTTGCGCGCCTCGGCGGTCGCGAACAGCGGGCTGGTCGCGAGGTCGGCCTCGCCCAGCGCCTCGCACAGACGCGAGAACTCGCGCTCGGGATCCAGCAGCGCGATGATCATCGCGTGCTGGTCGCTGCTCGGGTACGCCGCGATCAGCGGATTCATCGGACGGGCGCCCGGGACGCGCTGGGGAAAATGCGCGGCGCACAGCTTCGCCTGGATATCGACGCCGTTGGCCCACGCGCCGGCTGCCATCAGCGACGTGCTCACCTTGGATCCAAGGCCGCTGCGTTCACGCCGATATAGCCCAAGCATGATCGCGCCGAACAGCGTCGCGGCGGTCGGATGATCGCCCATCGCGGGACGCGCGCCGGCAGGAGTGCCATCAGCGCCGGTCACGCTGGTCATCAAACCCGAACGCGCCCAATACGCGAGGCCGTCGTAGGCAGGCGCATCGGCGTCTTCGCCCTTCTCGCCGTAACCGGTGATGAGCGCATACACGAGGCGCTGATTGACCGGCTGCAGGTCGTCCCAGGTCAGCCGGAACTTGCCGAGCAGCGAGGGCTGGAAGTTAGTCACGAAGACGTCGGCGCCGGCGACCAGCTTCAGCAGCGCGTCGCGGCCGGCGCTCTTGGTCAGATCGAGCACGATGCTGCGCTTGTTGCGGCTGGTCAGCAGCCAGGTGTAGGTGAAGTCGGTGTGGGGATAGCCGGGCACGGTGGAGAAGGTGCGCCACAGATCGCCGTCGGGCGGGCGCTCGATTTTGATTACGTCGGCGCCGAAGTCGGACAGGATGGTGGCGGCGGCCGGCCCTGCCACATAGGTCGCGCAATCGATCACCTTCAGTCCCGCGAGGATTCCATCATTTGCATTCATAAGAGTCTTGCTCCGCGTGAATTTTCAGCGCGCGCCTAGCGGCCCATCTTAAGGAGATCGTCACCCGCCCATCCTTCCTTTAGCGGCACCATGAAGAACGGGGTGAGACTCATCTTGCTGAAGCGCCAGCGCCCATCGCGCTTCACATACTCATCGTTGTAGCGCGCGGCGACCACATAGCTCTCGCCGTTATACACCGGCTTGGCCTCGAGGTAGGCATAGCCCTCGGCGCGATCGCCGGTCACCTTGAGGACATGGTTATGGACGAACTGCTTGACCCGATAGAGGCCTCGCCGGCGAGTGCCGTCGGGCGCGGTGCGATCGGCGCTGAGGCCCGAAAAGAACGCCTTGATTTGCTCGCGGCCCGTGGCGCGCCCGAGATGGCCAAACTCGAGTTCCCCGTCCTCGGTAAAGAGATCCGGAATCTCGCCCATCTGCGCTTCGTTGATGCATTCATGGTAGCGGAAGCGGAGATCGCGGATCGCCTCGCGATCGTAGAGATCGGCGACCTTCGCCTCCAGCTCGCGCACTTTGTCCTCGAGATTGATCGCCATGATGCCGCCTCCTCTTGGAAATGTTGCTGGGCAGAGAATCGCTTTCTCTGCCCGCCCAGCGCAAGAGACGGAACGAGGGGATATCGAGAATTTAGGATGGTGGAGGCGGGGGGAATTGAACCCCCGTCCGAAGACCTTCCGGCGTCGGCCACTACACGCTTATTCCGCGATTTGATCTCGTCTCCGGGACGCCTGCGGACGGGCTGCCCTTCGACCAGCCGATTGAAATTTCGGAGCGTCGCCCAAGCGGCAGACTGCGAGCTCCTAGTCCACTAAATTACGCCTCGACCCGCTGCCGTGGGCGCGCAGCGGCGAGACGCCAGCGGCCCTTAGGCCGCTAGAGCGTAACCGTTATTGTCTGCGGGTAAATTTCGCAGTCTGTCTGGTTTGCGGGCCGACAGCGCCCGGCGTGCGACCAAGACCCTCGTGAC